>CALINC010000047.1 GCA_938045195.1 uncultured Treponema sp. | reverse complement strand
TTCTGGATGACGCTGGAAGCCTCAATAAGTCCGCCTGATTCATCAGCGATTTTCTGCGTTACAGTGTTTGAAGTAACAAGCGTTGTTTTGCCCTCGGAAGTCGCAGTTGAAAGAAGGCGAACCATGTTGTCGCTTTTTTCGAGCGACTGCGTAATAGACGCAATATTCGCAACCATCTCCTCTATCGAGGCGGAAGACTGAGTTACGCTCGCCGCCTGCGTCTCGATACTGCCGTTCAGCTGTTCTATCGTGCGAATGATTTCTTCCACGGTGCTGGAAGTCTCCGTCACGCTTGCGGCTTGGTTTAGCGTCTGCTGCTTCACGCCATCGATGTTCGCCGTTATTTCGTTGATTGCGCTCGCTGTCTCTGTCATGTTGGAAGACAATTCATCGCCTATCGATTGCATGACCTTGGAACCGTCCCCAACCGACTTTATGGACGAACCTATTTTTGCAATCGTTTCGTTGAAGTATTCGGAAAGGTCTGTAATTTCATCGTTACCCGTAACAGGAAGACGCACGGTTAAGTCGCCTTCGCCCTGCGCAATGTTTTTAAGGGCATCCACCGTAACTCCTATGGGTTTTACCATTGCTTGGGCAACAAAAAAGGAGATGAGCAACGCAATCAACACGATAACTACACCGATACCGAACAGTGAAGCACGCAGAGCAGTTACCGTTCCCATAAATTCGTTTACAGGGGCACTAAGGATAACCGTCCAGCCGGTGGTTTTCATTTTAGAATACGATGCAATACTGACCGTAGCTTTATAAGTATAAAATACGACAGAAGGTTTTGACGAGTAAATAGCTGTTGAGTGAAGATTTGCTACCGATTCAAATGTTTTGTCTTTTTTACCGGTTTCCATTCCGTTAAACTTATTAACGACAAAATCAAAATTTTTATGGGCGACTGCATTTCCGGTAGCTCCAAGAATAAAGGCATAGCCCGTTTTGCCGACTATGATATCCTCAATGAGCATTGACAACCTTTTCGCATCAATCGCTGTCGCTAAAACTCCGATGATATTACGGTCATTATCGTATAGCGGAACGGAAATAGTCATAATAAATTTACCGTTTACGGCAGAAGTAAACGGCTCCGATAAAAAATCTTTGCCGGCAATAGAAGCTTTAAACCAATCATAGTTATTCACGGGAATAACCTGACCATCTGCCGAATACATATTTCCCTGTGCGTCTGTAATAACCGAATCGTATAAAGCTTCATTAAAAGTGATTTCCTGTTCCAAACGGATAACTTTTTCTCTATAAGTCAGCGTTGAATCGGTAAATATGGGCATACGGGCAAGTCCTTCCAAAAACTGAAATAATGCAGTAATCCGCCCGTCAATAATTTCCGCAACATCGTTTGCTTTATCGATAAGATGCGATTCAACCTTTTCCGTTACGGCTTTGCGAGCTGTTCTGACTGCAAGAACACCTTCGGTAAGTCCTGCCGTTAAAATCAACAAGCCGAAAATAATAACCAGTTTGTTTTTTAGTGAAAAACGATGTTTCATTGCGAACCCTCCATATAATTAAGAATTAAGAATTAAGAATTCATAATTAAGAATTATGTTGTATGTATTGATTATCAAGTTGAATAAAGGACTTCTATTCTTATTCTTAATTATGAATTGCCAATTATCAATTAATGGGGGGTATACTATTATTATTCATTTTGTCAAGCATTTTTCCGTTTCCCCATAAAAATAATGATCTCTTATATGAATTTATCGCACATGCGGTTGGAACCTGTGTTTAACAGTAAATTCAATATAATTAATTGTATCACGGAAAAGAAAAATCTGCAAGGAAAATTAGTATTGCCTCATATCGTTAGTTGTTAGATATTGCACCACAATGTTAAGTTGAATCGGCTGTTTTGGTTTGTCCTATTTCTTTGTCCAGTCTTCTACTTTTATCCAGGGAATTCTAGCAAATTCATCGTAATTATTTGTTATAACAATTAAATTTCTTGTCATAGCTTGGGCTGCAATTTGCATATCATACGGACCGATAACGCTCCCTTTTTTTTCAAGATACGATCTGATCATACCATATGCCTCCGTATCTTCTGTCGTAAAATCAAGAATATTAAAATCAATACAAAAGTCTAATAAAGCCTTTCGATTTTTTTCTCTATTCTGACTTTTTGAGGCTCCATATTCCATTTCAGCGATTGAAATAGACGATAAAAACAGATCATTACCGCTTGTCGCAAAAATCCTTTTAGTGAGAACGGGAAATGTATTCTTAATGAGAAAAATACAAATATTTGTGTCCAGTAAATACATTAAAATGCTTCTCTTTCTGTCAATGAAGGTTGATTTCTCCCTTCCGCCATAAAGTCATCAGAGAATTCCGATAAACTTTTTTTCAGATTTTCCCAGGGACGATTTTGAGGATACAAAATTATTGTTGTTCCAATCTTCTTGATAAAGAGTTCTGTATCGTCAATATGAAATTCTTTTGGAATCCTCACCGCTTGACTGTTCCCGCTCATAAAGACTTTTGCACAAACCATAATAATCCTCCGTATATATGATAGTATATACGGAGATGTTTACGCATGTCAATCTTTAGTTGATCCTATATATGAGAATGGGAACTCTCAATCCGTATCGATGTTTAAAACAGGAATGAGGGACGCTGGGTTATTTGCAGATAACATTCGCATATGCATCATCGGTCATATCTCAGAATCATATTGCTTACAGCGACATCTCTTCACAATCTTACGTTAGCTTTAAAATACCGTCCCAACCGCAGTTAAAAAAGACAGCCAGTTCCTTTACACACTCAAGCGCTTTTTTGCGAGTCATGTCATGCGCAACGGTTTCAAATACGGCAGTAAAATACGCGCTTGTAATCATGTGATGCAGTTCACGGCTCACAACACCTTCAAGCTTTCCTCGCTTCCGTAAAAGACGGTAGTATTTTTCGGTGACGGAAATCTCAAGCTCAACTAAGTCGTGAATATAATGCTCGTACTTTGTTCCGGCAGACCGGCAAATTACGAGTTTAAATGCATCGAAATTATCATAAATATAGTTTACGAAAATCTGCAAATATTTCGTAGACAGTTTTCTGCTGATGAAAAACGCCAAATATACCAACGATATATATCACTGCTATGGTAGCGGATATTTTTTGCAGGGTCAAGATTTTTTACATCGGGGGATAATTTTCGCAACAACCTTTACATTCAAGCAAAAAACGCTAAACAGCTACCCCGTTTTTTAAGCATATATCGTTGAGCTTACATCCTGCGCAGTCCGGATTTCGGGCTTTGCAGACATATCTGCCGTGCAGCAGAATCCAATGATGCGCATCTGTCAAAAATTCTGCGGGTGTTACGTGTAATAAATCCTGCTCAACCTCGAGCGGTGTTGTTCCTTGTGACAGCCCGATACGAGGGGCAGCACGCAGGATATGCGTGTCAACCGCTATTGCAGGTTCGCCGAAACCTACGTTGAGCACAACATTTGCCGTTTTCCGCCCGACTCCCGGAAGGCTTTCCAATGCGGTACGGTCATGCGGTACCTCAGAATGATAGTGGTCTATCAAGATTTTACTGAGCGCGATAATCCGCTTCGCCTTTGTCGGATATAAATTGATGGAATTGATATAGCCTTTCAAGCCTTCTTCGC
>CALINC010000046.1 GCA_938045195.1 uncultured Treponema sp. | reverse complement strand
CGGAAAGAAAATCGTGCTTATCGGAGTAAGTTTTGACGCTGAAGAAAAAACCGTCCGAGACTGGATAATTGAAGAAGTGTAAAACTGAGTTATGAAGATGATTAAAATTGTAAAGGTATTTTGTATGCCGATTATTATACCTATAAGGAGTTGATTTATGAAACGAAGAATAGTATTTGTTTTATTCTTTTGTATTGGTTCCGTTTTTATTTTTGCAAACGGAAATAAAGAAAATACTGTGGAGGACAATTTTGCTGTTAAAGTGATTCTGCCGTCGGGCGGTCCTGCAGTTGCGCTTTCAAAAATGGTGTATGAAAAAAAACAATTTGCACATTCCGTTACCGAATATGAAGTGGTAGCAGGACCTGATATATTACAAGCCCGCATTCTTTCGGGAGAGGCTGATATTGCTATTGCCGCAACAAATTTTGCTGCGGTCGTTTATGCAAAAAATAAATCGGTAACTTTACTTGCTCCGGTTGTTTGGGGAAATTTATACTGTATTACTTCCGAAAATATAACGTCGGTTGCAGAATTAAAAGGCAAAACAGTTTATTCGTTCGGAAGAGGCGTAACCCCCGATTTAACGGTAAGAGAAATTTTAAGCAAAAACGGATTAAATCCGGACAAGGATGTAACGTTTCAGTATGTATCCTCTGCAGCAGATATTCCTCCTGCATTTTTAAGCGGGAAAGCCGGTATTGCGATTGCGGCGGAACCCTCTTTAAGTGCGATACTTGCGAAAAAACCCGATACTAAAATCTTAATAGATATTCAAAAAGAATGGAAAGAAAATTTTGACGGGGTTTCATATCCGCAGGCATCCTTAATCGTTAAAACCGAATTTTTAAAAGAACATCCGGAATATGTAAAGGCGTTTATTGAAGCTGCTGAAGATTCGGTTGTGTGGGTAAATGCAAATAACGAAACAGCAGCGGAGTATGCTTCAAAAATTACACCATTGCCGCCGGTTCCTGTTTTAACGAAAGCAATTCCCCGTTTAAACATTCAGTTTACCGGCGCACAAAAAGCAAAAGCCTCAATAGAAAGATACTTTACGGTATTGGCTGGAAGCGATCCGAAATTTATCGGCGGAAAACTTCCCGATGAAGGTTTTTATTATCAAACAAAATAATTTTTTTTTGTATAAACTGGGCGGGGTATTTTTTTGCCTCGCCTTGTGGGAAACGGCAGCCCATATTTTAAAACAACCTATAATTATTCCCTCTCTTGAAGATATTGCAGAAAGTTTGTTTTTACTGCTTCAAGATAGAAATTCATATTATTTTATTGGAAGCTCGGCGGGAAGAGTTATGCTTACGCTTTTGCTGGATTCATGTATTGCATTTCTTTTCGGCATTATAGCGGGTTTAAGCAAAAAGTGTGAAGCGTTTTTTTCTACAGCAGAAAATATATTAAAATCGGTGCCGACAATGACGGTGTTATTACTTGCTTTAATTTGGTTTAAGTCGGAAATAACACCGATTTTTGTTTCCAGCTTAATTGTTTTGCCTATACTATATGGGAACATCAAGGACGGTGTAAAAAATATAGATAAGAATTTAATAATTATGTCGGAGGATTTTAAAGTTCCGCTTAAACGCCGATTAAAATTTTTGTATATTCCCTGCATAAGCACCTTTATAAAAAATGCTTATGATATTGCTTCCGGGTTTTGTGTAAAAGTTTTAATTAGTGCTGAAGTCTTAAGTCAACCGAAGTACGGGATAGGCACTGCGTTTCAAATTGCACGTGTTCAATTAAATACTGCATCCCTTTTTGCATGGGGGCTGATAGCGGTTTTATTTGCCGTGCTGCTGCAAAACAGCATACGTAAAGCCTTGCCGCTCACTCTTCATTTTTTATATGTAAAGTGAATAACAAAGCCTGTAGAATTTTTTTTAAAATTAATATATATTTAATAGTGTATTGTATGGAGGTATTTTATGTATGATTTTAATTTTGACGTACCGGTAAAAATTATATTCGGTAAAAGCGGTATTAAAGGTTTAACCGATGAGATTTTAAAATACGGTAAAAAAGTTTTATTTTGTTACGGCGGAGGAAGTATAAAAAAGATAGGACTCTATGATGAAATTATTGCACAATTTCAATCGGCGGGAATTTTTTTTAAAGAGCTTTCAGGCATTTCACCGAATCCGCGCATTACGGAAGTCGAAGAAGGGGTAAAACTTATAAAAGAAAATAACTTGGATTTTATTTTGCCTGTCGGCGGCGGCAGCACGGTTGACTGTGCTAAAGCGGTTTCCGCATGCGTAAATTATTCGGGTGATGCATGGGATATTATCACCGGGAAAGCCGATATAAAAAAAACTCTCCCGATAGGTGTTATTTTGACAATCGCGGCAACCGGTTCCGAAATGAACTGCGGAGCGGTTATTTCAAATCTTGCAACAAAAGAAAAACTGGGCTTCGGCAGCCCGCTTCTTTTTCCGAAGTTTTCAATTTTAAATCCAGAATATACATTTTCCGTTCCGAAAATACAAACCGCAGCCGGCACCGCAGATATTATGAGCCACACATTTGAATGTTATTTCAGTTTAAATGACGGAGCTTTTTTGCAAGACCGATTTGCGGAAGCGGTATTGAAAACCTGTATTAAATACGGTCTGATTGCAATAAACAAACCGGATAATTACGATGCCCGCGCCAATTTAATGTGGGCTAATTCGTGGGCGATAAACGGACTTCTCAGCAGCGGAAAAAACACTGCATGGTCTGTTCACCCGATGGAACATGAGTTAAGTGCCTTTTATGATATTACGCATGGAGTAGGGCTTGCAATACTAACTCCGCATTGGCTGCGGCATTGTTTGAATTCTTCAACCGTAGAAAAAATAGCATCTTACGGTGTAAATGTTTGGAATATTCCAGAAAGTAACGATGCATATAAAACGGCGGAGGCAGCAATTAAAAAGACATACGATTTTTTTAAATCGCTCGGGATACCTATGACGCTGAAAGAAGTAGGCATCGGCGAAGAACATCTGGAAGAAATGGCGGAAGCCGCAATCAGGCACAGAGGTAAAAACGGCAAAATACATGGATTTCAAGATTTAACTGCAAAAGACGTACTTGCAATTTATAAGGCGGCTTTATAACTTTTAAATTATTGCTTGATAGGTAAAGATAAAACACCGATTAATATATTTTCATAAATGTTGAAATTTAAGAAAAAGGAATATATAATAATACTATGACTAAAGCGGAAGAATATGATGTATTAAAGCTATGGGAATATACATTCAAAGATCCGCTTGATATAACATCAATGTCCTTTATAAAATCGGCAGCTTATACATTGATAGAAAAGAAGGTATAGCTATGCTGGAAGAATTCCGTAATAAAGTTTTTAATAAAGATATTTTTGAACTATTAAGAGATATTCCTGACGAAAGCGTGGATATGGTTTATGGATATCCCGATTACAATGTTGGAATCAACTATGCAGGAAATAACTACACGCAAAAGTGGAATGATTATATTGACTGGTATTGCAGACTTGCAAAAGAATGTATGCGTATTTTAAAGCCTACCGGAAATTTATTTATGATTAACTATCCAAAACAGAATTCATATTTACGTGTTAAATATTTAGATGAAGCAGCGTTTGACGTACAGGATTATGTGTGGGTTTATAATACAAATGTCGGTCATACGCCTCGCCGATTTACAACTGCTCATCGCAGTATCTTGCATGCAACTAAAATTAAGTCAAATCATTTTTATAAAGAAAATGTCGCTGTCCCTTATCAAAATCCGAATGACAAACGCATTAAAGGGAGAATAGCTGCAGGGCATGCGGGGCGGATGCCTTATAGTTGGTTTTACTATGATTTAGTAAAAAATGTTTCAAAAGACAAAACTTTTC
The DNA here is from genome assembly GCA_938045195.1 of uncultured Treponema sp. GTDB lineage: Bacteria > Spirochaetota > Spirochaetia > Treponematales > Treponemataceae > Treponema_B. The sequence continues at coordinate 346 of CALINC010000046.1, read as the reverse complement.
ATTCATGCCAAATTCCTTTAGGTTTGGTTGAAATGCTTATTAAATCCTGTACAAAGGAGAATGATGATTGCGTTATTTTATTCGGAGGTTCCGGCAGTGAACTGGTTTTATGTAAAGAATTAAAACGCAATTTTATCAGTTGTGAATTACAGCCTAAATATTATGCTATGATTTTAGATAGACTTAATAACGGCGGTAGAATAAAACCGGAGTATAGGCTCGATTTTATTAATGAGAGAACAAAAGAGAAAACGGATAAATATTCTCTTTTTTATAAAATTTAAATCAACAACCTCGACGCAGAGCGTCGAGGTATGTTGTTCTCATAAGGTGGTTGCAGTCGGCT
>CALINC010000045.1 GCA_938045195.1 uncultured Treponema sp. | reverse complement strand
TCAATTAATTTCCGCAGGATATATTTTTTTACATCCCGATTCATGAACCTTCCTTAAAATGTTAGCTATTGGTAATCAAATCTCAAAAAAACACCGCATCTTACGCGGCTTTTTTGAGGTTTGAGTTATAGGAACAGATTGTATTGGAATTGCTGCGTTCTTACCACTCTAAAAAGACAAACTACCCTCTATTTGGACAATGACTTTCTAAATTCCGAGGGTAATTTTCCAAATTCTTTTTTAAAAACTTCGGAAAATTTACTTGGATTATCATATCCTATTTTTGCAGCAATTTCTGTTATACTGTCTGATGAATCTTTAAGCAACACCGTTGCTGCGTGCATACGGTATGATTTCATATAGGAGTATATAGGTGAGCCGTATACGCCCTTAAAGCAAACTTTCATTGATGTAAGAGGAATATTGAATGTATCTGAAAGTTCCTGCAACGTATAATGGCAACAAAGATTTGCTGTCATATAGGCGTGAATTTCTTTTATTGTGCGTACTTGATGGCCTGCAAAATATCTTCGTTCTTTTTTATAATCCTCAAGAGAAACCTGATTTAAAAACATAAGCAATTCCAAAATTTTAATCTTTAGATAATAGGCAATCATTCGAGGTTTAACTTGATACAGTTCGGAAAAAATATGTTCAATTTCGGTATGGCATCTTAAAACGACACAAGCATTATCTTTACAAAATTTGTCTGCAATCTGATATACATCTATATTTAAGCCGCCTATGACATTTTCAATTCTTTTCATCGTTTGATTGGTTCTCTGCAAATCTATCGTTATTGAAATTCCGTGATAATGAGAGAGCGGAAAATACGTTGCAGTAGTTTTGTTCGTTAACCTGTTGATTGCAATATCACCTGCTCCGATATATTGATAATCCTTATTGGTAAACTCACATTCAAATCGGCCTTCGCGGCAATGATTGATTTCTAACACATCAGGATGGGGTAATTTATTCTGATTTTGTCCATCGCTCATGTGAAAATCATTATAGAATAATTCAATACCGGGAAGAATTTCGTACTGTGTAATGACACCTTCGCCAGTGCTGTTTTTCATTTTGTAGATGCAGCAGCCGTCTTCTCCGGCAATTTTTTGAACCTCCGGATCAAAAAAGTCCGTATATTGTTTTTCGTCCATCTTCATACTACTTTAGAGCAGAAACTCTTTTATCAATTAATGCTATAAAGGCTTTTTTCATATCATCAGGTATTAACGAATTACGACACATTTCAATAAAAACAGGTACCATAGATATCAATTGTCCTATCATTTTCTCCGCTGCAAGTTTCGCTATGCCGCAACCGGCTGCAAAGATCAGAAAATCTTTACGATGAATATTGTTTTTCTTTCCATTTATCGGCAAAGCAAATTCCTCCTTGTCTTCCGGCATAATCACATTTACCGGAAGCAAATCATACGCAGGCGAAAGATGATATTGCCCCGAACCCGATTGTGTTTCAATCAAGGAAAAATTTTTTAAATGCATATCGGAATTTCCGACAATAAATGAAAATACGAGCCGATAAAACAATTCGGTCATATCAAGACCGGAACGATAAGAGTACTTCTTAATGATATTCCCGCATCGCTCGTAAGAACCTTTATATTTATCTTGAGTCAATCTTAAATCAAGTTGACAAAAATCTTCCATAGCGATCAGCTTTACATGAGTAATGTTCTTTACATTCGAATCTCTTGAAAAAATACGATCGATTCTTTTTGTAATATACGCATAAGTGTCTTTGCTTTTTACAAGCGCATGAGGGACGGTTATAATCTTAGCTTTATCTGCCATAGACATAACAAGATGTTCACACTCCGGCAACGCACGGAATTCTTTTACTTGAGGTTTCAAAATATATCCTGTGGGGTAATTTATAACAGTCAATCTGGGATACGTTTCATTTGAAAGATGCAATGAAAGTTTTTTCTGAACACCCGGAATAGTATACCCTTTATTGGTGCTTGCTTTTGCTAGTTCTTCCAACACCAAGTCTGTTATTTCAATTTCCGGAATAACAGCTGTTGTGAAAAATTTCTTTACACATGTCTTATGCCAGCCGCTACTTTCATTATTGTCTTTTATCGGCTTTCCGCAGCATAGACAGTTCATATCTTTTCCTCTCTTATACTGACATTTCCGATAGGATCTTTACAAGCAACCAAAAGCAATGCAAATCGGTCTTTAAGGTTTATCTTCCAATTACGGCTTACAACCTCAAGAAGCCATCCTTCGGGAATCAGTCCATCAAAAAAGGAAAATAACGTTTTTGATATATAGGGTTCTTTTCGTATCGGAAGCGTCAATGAAACAGGATGATTATCTTCTGTTGCGATATAGGCTTCATCGTAAGAAAAAGAATATCCCTCATCGGTTTCGCACAACGTTCCGGCGAAGTTATTATATACATAAACGTACGCGGTTCTGAATATGTTTTTCATTTATATGCCGCCGAAGTTATGTTTTCCTTTTTACCCGGAACTGCCTCCATGCCGAACATCGCCAATGCAACATTCACTTTATCCATGCGTACGGTTTCTTTTCCTTGCTCCAATTCACGGACGAAACGAAGTCCAAGACCTGATCGAATCGCAAAATCTTCCTGTGTCAAACCGGCGGATTTTCTACTTGCTTTAATGAATTCCGCTATTCTATTCATATAAACATGGTCTCCTGTGAGGTTTTTGTACATATAATATACACCCTTTAGGGTATAATGTCAAAAGAAGAGTACGAAACCATACCCTATCGGGTGTATAATCACTTTTGAAATAAGTATCTATCCATATATTTCCAAAAGTGTCAGCCTCACTTGACAAATACAGGACTTCCTTTTAATATTAAATTATAATTTAGTATTGGTAGAATAGAAAGGAGAACGTTTTGAGCGTGCGGGCGGTATGCAGGTATTAAAAGAAGAAGTCAAGGATAGAATTCTGACGGCTGCGG
>CALINC010000044.1 GCA_938045195.1 uncultured Treponema sp. | reverse complement strand
TAATCGGATATATCTTTGTGCCATTTACGTGGCTGATACAACTGCCTGAGCCCGTACTTGCGGCAAAAGCTCTTGCCACAAGCATTGCGGAAATGTTTTTGCCGGCTCCATTAGTTGCAAATGCTTCGGTAGGTACAAGGCTTGTAGTAGCTGTAGCCTGCGTTTCCGAAATCTTATTTTTCTCGGCATCTATCCCCTGTATGATGAGCACGGAGATTCCATTGAAGATGAAGGACTATCTTATCATCTGGGTTGAAAGAGTTATCCTTTCGATCCTGTTGACGGCACCCTTTGTATATTTGTTTACATATATAATTGCAAAATAAGTGCTAAAACTGAAAGATGTGCCGATGTCATATATTACTGAAGAAAAATGCCGTTTTTGCCATTTTTCTTCAGTGGAATAGATATGAAACAAATTAAACGAAATGCTTATTTAGAACAGCTGATAAGGAAAAGAGAAAACGGTTTAATCAAGGTGGTAACCGGAATTAGACGGTGCGGAAAATCTTACCTTTTAATGAAAACATCTTAACAGCTTAGCCGGAATTCAAATTGCAGAAGCATAGCAATAAATGTTATATCTACATATTATGTGCGGTATCTATAAAACTTAGGCTATTTTTTAGAAGTTACTAAATCGATATATGCGTCAAGGAAAATTCCTAACTCGCTTCCACAAGTTTTACATTTAAACCGATAAACAGGGCGCTTTCCCGATTTTTTGCTTATTCCTTTTGTAACTTCCCAAGAATCTTTTGCCCCACAGTGTTTACAGGTTATACGTCTACCGCAGCGAATGCATTTAAAGCGTGTACGGGCTTTATCCTTTGTATTGGGAATATCGTTCCAAATTCTACATCGGCATGTGCAAACTAAAAAATCAATAGGCATTATAATTCCTTTTGCGATATTATAACACAGTATTGCCGTTATAAAAAGAATAGGTGATGATGGGATAAAAAAATCCAAGAGATAATCATTAAAGCATAAATAAAAATATGTTTATAATCTGAAAAATCTCTATTTGCATATTGATACATTCAAATTCTTGTGATATACTTATATATGCTTTAAACACTCATCACAAAAAAAAGAGTAATAAGGGGAGAAATAGGAGTGACAATACGGTCTAAATTAACATTATCCACAGCATTGGTTCTTGTGTTCACCGTTTTGGCGGTAATAGGTTTTACAGTATTATCCGTAGAAACAAGGTTTGAAAAGCGTTTTTATGAGAATACAAAAGGTATACTCAATTCGGCGGTAATTGATATAAAAACCGATTTTACGCAAGCGTTTTTATATGCAGAGTATTGGTCTGAAGATACGGAACTTATTAAATGGTTCGAATCCGGAGAATCCGAAGGTGAACTTAAAACTAGTGTTATGCGGAAATTTAAAAACCTCACGGAAAAAGAAAATATTATTTCCGTGTTTGCTGCAAGCGTAAACAGTCAGACGAACTATATGTCCGATGCAAATAAAATAATTCAAGTCGGAGCTCTTACTAAAACAAACCCTTCCGATGAGTGGTTTTATACTACCGTCGCACTAAAAGAAAAAACTACTTTTTTTATAAACAAAAATAAAGAAACCGGTTTGACCGGTTTGTGGATAAATTCGCAAGTATTTAATCAAGATAAAAAAATTATCGGCATTGCAGGTGTCGGACTCGATTTGAATGCATCGGTTGCAAAAATAAAGAGCGTAATGCCTAGTGCCAATTCCGCACTTTATCTTGTCGATGAGAAAAACAACATTGTCATTTCTTCGCGGGATGATGCGTTTAATACCAATTTGGCAAATTACATCCCGCAGGAAATGCAAGCGGTAAAAAATTTTGAACACATAAAGACGTGGAAAGACAACAAATTAGGAAGGATGGTCTATGCCGAAAAAGAAGCAGCGGGTAACTTTCCATACCGAATGGTTTTTATTGCTCCCATAAAAGAATTCCTTCCAAGTTTTTTCGATATTGCAAAAGATTCCATTGTTATAACGGTGATAATTCTCATTATTGTTGTTGTTTCAACTGCGTTGGGTGTAAGAAAATTGTCCACGCGCATAATCCGCTGGGGTGAAGCTTTTGAAAAATTGGCAGAAGGAGATTTTACCGTTCAAATTACGCCGCAAAAAGACGAGCTGGGGAAAATAGCCGAATACATTAATTACACCGCAAAATCCATCCGTTCATCATTTACTCAAATAAAAGAAGAATCCGGCGTGATGAGTTCGATCGGCGGAAAACTGGTAGTAGAAATGCAAAAAGCGGGTACGTCCATCAACAGAATAGCTTCCGATATTGATGAGCTTAATTCGGAATCAAAAACGCAATCGCACAGTATTTCAGAAACGGCAGCAATAATCGGAGAAGTTACTCAATCAATCCAAAAACTCAATGAGGAAATAGAAGTGCAGGCAAAAAGCGTAAGCGATTCGTCCGCTGCAATTGAACAGATGGTAGCAAATATTAATTCGGTTTCCAGAAGTGTTTATCACGCCGACCAATCTATAGAAAGTCTTTCGGCTGCAACTATGGACGGAAAAAATGCGCTGCAGGAAGCAAACGCCATTTCACAAAATATTGCAGAGCAGTCGGGAGATTTAATTGAAGCATCCAATGTTATTGAAAATATTGCTTCGCAAACAAACTTACTCGCAATGAACGCCGCAATTGAAGCCGCCCATGCAGGGGAATCGGGTAAAGGTTTTGCCGTCGTCGCAGATGAAATACGTAAACTTGCCGAAGAATCGAGCAGCCAAGGAAAGACAATAAGTACGACCTTAAAAGCAATAACCGGTGAAATTGAAATGCTCGCTAAAGCCGCAACTTTGGCGGTTGAAAAGTTTACCGCTATTTCGGAACATGCCGAAGCGGTAAAAAACTCGGCAACAATGGTAAGTGCCGCTATGGAGGAACAGTCAAAAGCCGGTAATCATGTACTTCTTTCTATGCAGAAAATAAATGAAGTAACCGTATCGGTAAAATCCGACTCCGATGAAATGCTTTTAGGCAGCGGACGGGTAACCGAAGAAACTGAAAAACTTGACAGCATTACCCGCAATGTACAAAACCGTATGGAAGAAATATCCTCGAGCTTTATGCAAATAAATAATTCGGTGGAAGAAGTAAAAACTTTCACCGAAAAAAATAAACTTTCCATTGATACGTTGGACGGTGAAATGAGCAAGTTTAAGATATAGGGAACGAGGCTGAGACCGTGTTCTAAAAACACATATCCTTTGATAGAGCAAAAGCCTATATCCGGCAGCCTACAACAACTATGTACACCTATCAAAGGAGTCTTATTTTTAACCGGCGTTTTTATACTATGAGAACTTCAAAAAGTGCAATCCTATCGGCTGTTCTAAACGGAAATAATATGCACTAAAGCGGATTACGGTTTAGTTTTTGAGAGGTGCCTTTTTGTAAGCTCTTCAACAATTCTTTCGGGTGTTGCAGGGTAGTCGGTTATGTTTGTTCCCAATG
>CALINC010000043.1 GCA_938045195.1 uncultured Treponema sp. | reverse complement strand
ATTCTTTTTTGCGTAAATCCTCAAAACTTTGTACACCTATCGGCAACTTGCGGCTAAAGTCAAACATGCGTTTATTGTAACAAAGAAAGATTAGTCTGTCAATTATATGCATTTTTTTTTTATCATTTTTTATCGTTAAATCTAAACGAAAAAAAAGCTATTCATCACGTAAAAATCTAACCCAAACATTTAAAAAGCCTAATGCTATCGGCTGTTCTTATCCCTACGAGGGGATAATGCTTCGACAATCTGAATCGGGATTGAGAAGAGAGTATATGACAAATTATTCGTCTATTCTTAATTATCTATTTTTACCGTATTATCGGCAATTTCTTTAAGCCTCTTATCATGTGAGGTAAAAAACAACGGTTTTTGTTTTTAAAATTTTTATAAGTTCTTCTACCGATTTGTTATCCAAATTATTTGTAGGTTCATCTAAAATTAAAATACCTGTTGAGTTTAATAAGCTCCGCAGAATATCCGTTTTTTTTTATTTCTCCGCCTGAAAACCGCTTTCATCTTTTTCGGTAAAATCTCTTTCTGCCGGTTTTTCAAGCGAAAATATTTTAAGCATCTCATTTATTTTGTCTTCTGATATTTCCTTGCCTAATGTGATATTTTCTTTTATACTTGTATCAAATAAAAGTGAAGTTTGCGGGACATAGCCTAGAGCTTCTTTTACGGGATTTGAAAATATAATCTCTCCTGCAAGCGGTTTAAGCTCACCTGCAAGTAGTTTTAAAAGAATAGTTTTTCCTGTTCCGTTTGCACCTTCAATTAAAAGTTTATGATCTTTTTTAATTTTAATATCCGGGAATAAAAATTTTCTGTCATTAATTATGTAAAAAAGATTTTTAGTTTCGAGATTTTCATATCCTGTTTTAGGCATATTTGAATTATCAAAATAAAAAAAGAAATTTACACGGCTTTTTATAGTTTTCATAAACGGAATTATCTGTACCCATTCAATAAGTAATTCTATTATTTGTCCGATAGGGTGAATTAAAAAAAGTGAAGCTGCCAGATTTTCAATGCTTAGGGACTTAAATAAAAAAGAAAAACTTATAATAATTAAAACTTGCATTGAATATTTACAAAGTCCTAAAATTGCTTTTGAAAGCGATAGGTTTATAATATTTTGTTCGGCATGTTTCTTTATATAAGCGTTATAATCCTTATTATATAATTCTAAAATATTTTCTTTAAGCGAAAATAAAATAAGAGGGATTTTATTGTTTACAATATTTTCTTCAAACGTAATACGGCTTTTACTGTAAGCCGCAGAATGGGAGTAGTAAATTCCTTCCAAATATGAATATAATTTATTAAATAAAATAGGGATTGCCGATACGCAAAACACTGTGAGTAAAAAAATTATATTGAAGCTTTGAATAAAAAGTACGGCAGTTAATACGGCTACGACAATCGGCGTAACAATAAGAGTGCAGAGTTTTAACCTATATTCAATTAAATCCGATTCAAAAAGCTACAAAATACTTCCGCTTCCAGAATTATGCACTTGGCTTATATCTTTTTGTAAAATAAGTTTTAGATTAGCTTCATCATGTAAAACGGACTTTTTTAAAAATACCTTTGCACTTAAAAAAGCAGCGAATGGTGAGATAAGCGAAAGCAGTAAAATTATAAACAGGGTTTGTAAAATAATGCCGTCGGCAGAGGTTTTATTATAAATATGAGATACGATAATTCCAACCTGTGAGGAAAAATAAACAGGTAAAAAGAGCGAAATAATTTGTGAAGCACTTTTCAATAAAAAACTGTACCAAAATATTTTTACAGTTTTTAGATTCATTTATTTTCTCCGATATTTAATATTTTTGAAAAACAGGATTCAATATCGTTATCGTGGGAAATAACTATAAGAGTGTTTTTATATTCCGTTAAATCTTTTTTTAATGCTGAAATTCCTTTAGAATCCAAATCATTTGTAGGTTCATCAAGTATAACTATCTTGTTTAACATAAATGCCAATGGAAGTAAGAGCTTTTTCTTTTCACCGCCTGAAAGTTCTTTAATTTTTGTGTGCCTATGTTTTTCAAATTCAAAACCGTAGCGTTTAAATTTTTCTTCAAGAGTCTTAATATCGATGCTATTCTTTTCAGTAACAGTATTTATAAAATCTTCCAACTTTAAGGAAAGTAAAGGAAAATCTTGCGGAAGGTAAATGCAATTTTTTATAAAAGAAATTTCAGGAATATCCGCACTGTTTTTAATTCCGGTTTTTGTTTCAACTTCTATTACGCCTTCAAATTCAGTGCCGCAAAAAAGACATTTTATTAAAGATGTTTTACCGATTCCGTTTTCTCCTTTAATTAAAACCTTATCATTTTTATTTATACAAAAAGAAACAGGTTTAAGTTTTTCTTTTAAATAAAAGGGAAGGACATTTTTATATTCTATTTTTGTAAATTCTGAGGTTGATGATTTTATGATTGTGTTTTTATTTACAATCTTTTGAAAGCGTTTTAAACTTACGGTAAAATTATTTTTTGCTCCTATAATCGAAAACATCATTACTGTCCGTGAAAAAAAGACAGATAAAATTGCGGCTGTGCTTATTGCGTCTTGTACCGTTATGATTTCTTTTGTTTTAAAATATGCAATTAAAAGATAGCTTAAGAGTGTAATAATTACTTCCGAAAAGCTGTGTAAAAAATCTTCAAGTTTTGCAAAGAGTTCAGCTTTGTTTCCTAATTTATAAAATTCGTCCGTTATTTTATAAAACCGTTTTAAAAACCAAGAATGCGCCCGGTATAAATTTACCATTGCATTAAGATTAAAGGCCTCAATAAAATAATTGCTTAATTTTTTTTCAACTTCCCTCGTATCCCAATAAGTTTGCATAAAATATTTACGCAAGATTAAATCGGGGGTGATACATAAAAAAGAAATTGCCAAAATACAAAAAGCCAAATAAAGATTGGAACTAAAAAGAAAAAACAAAATGGTTCCGTATAAAATAAGATTAGAAATAAAAATCGGTTTTTCCGTCCCGTAAAATGAAGCGATTATTTTGCAGTCTTTGTTTAACACGGAATTTACATTTTCGTAACTATTTTTATCATTTAAAAATAAACACGTATCAAGCACCTCATTGCGCAAATCTTGTGTTTTTTCTAAGGTTACCAACATACGCAGTTTTCGTGCATAAAAGCTGCAAAAAAGAAAAGAAACCCAGCCGCTAAAAACAAATAAATATAAGGAAGAGGTTTATGCAATGAGGTAAGTAAAGCTGCAATTATTCTTATTAAAGTATATTCTAAAATAACTGCAAAAGAGGTAAATATAAAATTAGCCGACGAATGAAGTGCAGTTCTTTTCATTTTAAGTCTTCCATTACCTAAAAACTATTAGAAACCTCTAAAAACTTCAGGTTTTAGAGGTTTCCTATTATTTATAATATCAAGATTTTTTTCATTGTTGCTCTATATAAAAACTTCTTGTCAATCCAATATAAACTCATATTACCGATAAATTAGATTATCTTTCCTTTTTTAAAAACCGGTTTTTTATTCATTGTAATGCTTATTCCAAATAATTTTCTGCCTGTTTGGTAAACATCTCATAATACCGTCCTTTA
>CALINC010000042.1 GCA_938045195.1 uncultured Treponema sp. | reverse complement strand
GGATGTTGATTCAACACCTTAACGGTGATGAAAGCAGTGTTGTAAAAAAATATATCGATTCTCCGACGGAAGAAAAGATAACGGATTATACCCGCGGCAATACACAGGCTACAGCGGAAAATGCGGATAGTTTTTTGACTGTTCGTATCTCATTTGAAAATTACTTTGAGCGTAGCATCGGGGCTATAACCATTGATTCACCGTTAAAAATTGAAGCATTTGCCGTAACATTGAGTGCACTGAATGATATTGCAATTTTTGAATCCGATGTTCAATTTGAACAAAATGCTTCCGGCGATACGGCAACATTTGTGTCTTCTCCTCGTCCTAATTTTCCCATTGTCATTCATTTTTCAGGTAAAAAAGATGCTGCCCTTACGCTTTCGGTTGTTGTGTGGTCGAATGATAATCCGTTTAAAATAAAGGTGCCTGTCGATAATTCCAAAAATGCTGCCGATAAAACGGAAGCAATACCGTTCCTCTTAAAGATAGAGAAAACGCTGCATATTACGGCACGGGAGAAGGAGTTGTTTTAGTTACAAATATCTATAGATAATTTTTCACACACTTTTGCTAAAGCTTCGTCATTTGTTATTAAAGTTGCATCATTTCTTCTTGCTAATACAGCATAATACATATCATAAATCGAATGATTGTTTTTAATTCCTTCTGCTAAAGCTTCTTTCCATAGCGCTTTAGCATCAGGAAAATCATCAATCATATCAATTCCATCTTGAACGTATTGAATACAATCCTTATGGGTTATTAATCCGGCTTTATAATATTTCCATAAAACATTTGTAATTTCAGCTATAAACAAATCAGGTGCAATAATCCAAGAACCTTGATTATATACATCTTTAAATTTATCTGCTTTTTCTCTTTGAAACAAAATTTCTATTGAGGCACTTACATCTAAAACGATAATCATTTGTCCCGATCCTCTCTAATGAGAGAAACCGGATCGATTTTCTTAATTTCAGATGATATTTCTCTCGTCTCAAGCTTCTCTATTAATCGTTTACGTCTCTCCATATTTGATTCTGATTGACCTAACCCTTTTTCAAGTAAAACTACTACTTGTTGTGCTATAGTTCTATTTTCATTTTTTGCAACATACGAAATTTTCTTATAAATGTCTTCAGGGCATTCTCTTACTTGTAATAAAGGCATATAATCACCTCCTGCATACAATATACAGCTATTTGTATGTTTTGTCAAGCAAGGTGTTTACAAGATTTAAGCTTTTGAGCTTTGCCGTCGGCTTAATCCGCGTGTTAGGCGTTTTTTATAATCTCCTCCAGTTTATTTTCACTTACAAAACCTTTTGATCCGCCTGATTCTCCAATTTTATATGATGCAAAATATACGGCTTTTTCAAGACACTGATGAGGTTTTAGTCCTTTTAAATAATAATGAACAAAACTGGAAAAAAGAGCATCTCCTGCTCCAACGGTATTTACTACAGGACGCGTGTATACACTTTTTACAAAATAAAACTGTTCTGTTGTTCCGTCAAAAAGCAAGGCTCCTTTTTCGCCTTGCCCTAAAACGATGACATTATTGTTATATTCATTATAAATGGATATAACAAAATCTTCAGGACAACACGGCAATCCCTCATCGCTCAAAAAAACGACATCTGCCTGTTCTAAAAATCTTTTATTATAAGAATCGTGAATATCTGTTAAAATATGCACATCTGTAAAAACAGGTTTTCCAAATTTTTTTGCATTTTTTATTAACTCATCGTTAAAATTAATATTGCAAATAACTATTCCATCACAATCTGAAACATCATGTTTGATATTTTTCAAAGAAATGTATCGTTCCTGAATATTTTTCAAATCACAATATACTTTCCGCTTTCCCTGATCGTCAAACATAACGACGGATGTACATGTAGCATCAAGCTCTTGAACAATATTTTTTGTGGAAAGGCATATTTTTTCTAAATTTTCTTTTATGAAATTTCCAAAAGGGTCTTTTCCAATAATTGAAACCGGAATAATTTCATCTCCTAATACCGAGAGGGCGTTCATTACATTATAAGCAACTCCACTTATGTCAAAATTGACTTTATTGAATGAATACTCAATCGGACAATAATGGATAGGGAAATTCCCAATAGCAATGTTCGTTTCTATGTTGATTAATCCGCTTACTAAAATTTTCAATGTATCATTCCTTTTATATGTCTTTAGCATATCCGCCTAACATTTGCTTAAACTGTATTTGCGGTTTGTCCGCAATATCAGGTTGAAGCGGGTGTTAGACGCTGTTATTTTACCATATCGTACATACTGGGAGTAACAGCAGTGCGACCTTTGATGCAGTCAAAGTGTACAATTTTTCCATATAGAATAAAATCGCACAGCTTTCGCTTTTTTCACCATGTTATCTGCCGTTATTCATTAGCTTTCCAATAATATATTTAATTTATCTACCAAAGTTTTATATATTTTTTGTTCTTGTTGTTCAAAATAATGTGATAATAGTTTAAGAACTCTTTTCTCGGGAAAGATAGTTAAAACTATTTCATTATAAAGATATTCATTGTCAAATAATTTTCTGTACTGTAGACTTGTGGAGATTTGCTACTTTTGTAATTAAATCTGATTTAGATTTTTCGAATATAGTATCGTTAAATATTGATTTAAAAGTTTCGTATTGCATAATAGTTTTATTTTGCATTTTGCTCCTCATTATAAATATACCTTAATTCATCAAGTGGAATAAATGAATTTTTATAATTAACATAAAAATAATTCCAGCCATTGTAATTAGTTTTATTCAAGATTTTTGCACTCATTTTATGGATGGATAATACATCTTGTTCATCTTGAACGCATCCTGTTTCTAAAATTTTACATTTTTTTTCATGCTTAGGAGAATATAAAAAATCACCTTTTTTTATATAGCTCTTTTTTAGCAAGGCTGCCATTGGTACTTTTGGTGGGGTTTTTTCTAATGTTAAGTTCGTGATTTCATCACTTTCATTTTTTATCTTAGCAAGTCTTTTTTTAGCTTCAATAATATATTTTACTTCTCGTTCAATTCCAATATAATTTCGCCCAATTCGTTTTGCAACCGCTCCTGTTGTTCCTGTCCCAAAGAATGGGTCTAGGATAATATCATTTGGTTTTGTCGCCGCTAAAATTATTTTAAAAAGTAATTGTTCGGGCTTTTGAGTAGAATGAATCTTTTTACCTGTTTTATCTTTCAAGCGTTCATTTCCGTTGCAAATGGGCAATGCCCAAACAGATTTTTCTTGCTTATCTCCGTTTAAATACTTCATTGTTTTATAATTGAAATTAATTTTACTGTTTTTATTTTTACTGCACCAAATCAAAGTTTCGTGGGCATTACAAAGTCTTGTTCCTGCAAAATTTGGAACAGGATTATTTTTATGCCAAATAATATCATTTATTATCCAAAACCCTAAATTTTGCATTATATAACCTAACCTGAAAATATTTTGAAATGAACCAATAACGCAAATACTTCCGTCTTTTTTTAATATTCGCTGACATTCTTTAAGCCAGTTTTCACAGAAATTATCATACTCAGTAAATGAATTAAATTTATCCCATTTATCATCGACGCCTGCAAATTTTGTACCCTCAAAGCGGAGCAAATCACCTTCAGTTTGCATAAAATAAGGCGGATCAGCAAATATAAAATCAATGCTATCATTGGGAAGTTTTTGTAATTCTGAAATACAATTCCCTTCGATAATTGTATTTAAGATTTTTTTTATTTTTTTATTAGTTTGTTCTGAGAATAAATCTTTTTGCATTATTTTTTTCATCCATAGAGGCTTTAATTATATACAAAAGATAATCTTTTGGCTATTGGGTAAACAAAGTTCGTTTTTACTGGCAGATAATGGTCTAATAAACTTAACCACAAAAAACTCACTCGATAAATACTTAACGAAGCATTTATTCTAAATCCTTGTAATTGTTTTTCAAGATAAGTAAGATAATAGTGAATAATTATCACTATTATTGAAAATATTAATTTCTTTCTATTAATGATTTTTTTAAGGTAAAATAAAAATTCAATTAAAAATAAAATAAATATAATAATCCATTGAAAAAATACCGTATCTCCGTTAAAAGCCAAATAATACAGCATAAAATCAACTCTTAATGCAATTACCGCTAGCAATATTCCAACTATTATAAAAAGATTATGTATAAATAAAATTAAATTGAAAACTTTATAAAAGCTATTCATTTTTTCCTTTTTTGTTGCCCAAAGGGCAGTCCTCATAACATAGTTAGTTTTAAACCGCAACGCAGCTTGTCTGCGTTGTCGACTTTGAAAACGGTATTAGACGATTATTTTATGATATGTTGGCGGGACAGGCCGACATCAGATTATGAATTTTTTCCGACGAAAGTTCATCTTGAATTTTTACGCTTATTTCCTTATTGAGATTAAGGGAGCAAAACTCTGTTATAGTTATTGACTCATTTGTCTGAATATTCCTAGAATTTTGTGCAAACACTATTTCTTCAAAAATTATAATCAGAAAAATTAGTGTTATAAATTTTCTTTTCATTTTTTTCTCCTTGTACCCCGCTGTACGAATCCGTCTAACATCCGCCGCTTAACCTACATTGCCGCAAAGGCAATGTCAGGTTGAAGCACGTGTTAGACGATCTGTGCATTATTTAATGCTTTTCTTCTACCATCTATCCTATTTTGTATTAATTTTTGTTCATAATCAGCATATGTTTTCTTTGTGCTATTTATTTGTACCTGTTTAAGTTTTTTATAATGTATTTCAAAATCTCTTTCAAAAGTTCTTGAACTAACGACTAAATCATGGATTAAGTTCGCTAGATGTTTTAATAAATCATATTTAAAATGTAGAGTTTGAATATTCTCGTGCTTTATTAATTTATATTTATCTTTTTCAACATCTGAGCCGTTAGATGTCAGAGGATATATCCATTGACCATGAGCTAATTTATTCCTTATTTCAATAATTATTCTTAAATCATTGGAAATAATATTTTGCAATGTTGTATATCGTGCAAAGTTTGCAACACCTAATGTTGAATCTGTTAAATCGGCATGTATTATTTTGTAATGACTACGAAAAGCTAACTCTATACATTTATTCCATTTATCTAATTGTGATTTTTGATCAAGTATTTTTTGACGATGTGAATCATTAAAGCCAAATTCTTCGTATAATATTTTATTGAGCCTTGTTTCTGCCCATGCTCCAATAAGAAAAGAAATGAGGCGTAATAACGACTGAAGGCTTTTTTGAGGATCTTTTGTTGCAACAGCTTCTTTAGCAAGTCGTAATGTACTATTAATAGCTAATTGTAACGCTCGAAGGTTAGCAACATGATATTTATATAGCTGACTAGGGTTTCTAGACATTGAAGCTTCTCCGCCAAAATCTACTCTTTAAATAAACTTTGGCGGAGAGGATTCGAACCTCACAAATACTCCTTAAAAGAGGTGTGTTTTCCCTTACACCATCGCCCAATAGATCTTTATTTTAGCATTAATTTTTACTATCTGTCAATTTAATTTTATGTACATTCATACCTAATCCATCTAACATTCGCTTAACCTGCATTGCCGCAAAGGCAATGTCAGGTTGAAGCGGGTGTTAGACTGTTTTTTTATTACCCGCTATATCAAATATTTCGTTTATATATGCGTGTTCATTAATTTGTTTCCATGACCAAAATTTTATTTTTTTAATATCATAATCTGGAATACTCAGCCACACACCTTCTTTTGAAATTAAACCTAATCCCTTACTTCTTAAACGTAAAGCATATGATTTTGCTTGACCGAAATCTTCTTCCAACTGCCTATGAGAACTGATTGTATATTTTGCCTCCCATACCCAATAGCCGGATTCATTATTTCTTTCATCATTAGGAAAAATCACATAATCAGGATAAACTCTATCTCCACGTCCCATTCGTAATTTCATTTGTCTGATCCAATCATTTTCTTTATAACCTATTTTTATCAATAACGGCTCAAGTAAATGTACCTCAACATCTCTTTCATTTGTTAATTCTAACAACTTTATATTATTGTTTTCAAGTTTTGGTAAACGACTTATGTCTTGACCTTTCTTTTCCAATAACTCCAATAAATGATCGTAATATTCCTTAGGTATATTTCTCCCGTTGATGCCCTGCATATTTGCTTTTACTAAAGAAAAATCCTTAAATACCGGATCTTTTTTTAGTTCAGATAGGCTAATATTTTTTACAATTATTGGTTGCCCTATATTGATATTTTTATAATAATGGAAAAACGGATCAATAGAGCCTAATGTAACAGCCCGCCAAATTGAATGAATATAACTTCGCGGAGTTAAGCAATACATAACGATTATATCTCCAGTCTGCGTATCGGGATTACCATTCCAATTAGAAATACTTTCATGTGATAGATTATCTAAAAAATTAAAATCTTTGCTTGAATCAACGGTGCTATCTTTTTTTCCTGCTCCTACAAAATAAGCTTTTCGAGGTTCCGGTAAGTCATCCGTTATTTTGTATCTTTTTATTACATTTATAGCAAATCCATATAAAAACAGAGGCAAATCATATTCATCCAAATTATTTTTTATACGAAATTGATATAAAGAACGGCATAGTTCAAAATAATGAAGAAAGCGACTACGTTCATCATTTTTTTTCGGCACAGATGGAAGGAATATACCGAAAGTATTAAATATTTCGACTAAATCTTGATATATTCTGCAAAAATAATATGGAAAATAATATTGAGGAGCAATAGCAAATAAAACTTCAGATAAAAAAGGTATATCGCTCGATGAAAACACAGAACCAACAATATTACCGTCATCATCTTGATATGTAAACTCAATAATATCGTTAAAAAATTTTTCAGCACCATTTATAGAATCTACGGTTATTTTCGTAAAAATTCCATTTTCATCGGTATTAAGTGCAAAATATACATCAGAAATTTCTTTGACATAATTCGAAAAATCAATATTAAATGTCCCTTTGTAAGCCACATTCTGGCGTATTTGTTGATAATCGTTAAATTCTTTGCTTTTTATTATTATTTCATTATAGTTTTTAAAGAAAGTATACAACTTTTTTCCTGATGCACTTTCTTTATAATTATCCCATAAAAATCTATTAAATTCCATTGCCCAGCCCATATTTGCGGTTTATACATCCATCTAACTAACGCTTAACCTGCATTTGCGGCTTTGCCGACGCGTATAGCGTAAGGCAAAGTTGGCGCGAAAGTTGCATTAAAAAGGGAGCTGCGTCAGCAGCGACCGCTTCCAGCAACTTTCGTGACAAAACAAATGTCAGGTTGAAGCGGGTGTTAGATTAACTATCTTTTAAGGAATTTTGATATGTAGATACCCTTATAAAAACCATAATGAGTCATAATTCTCAAATCACGATTAAAAACCGAACGATCATTTCTGACTATTGAATAAATTTCACGCTTGCCATTCCCATGAGTATTAACATTCAAGATAATTCCAAGATTATATAGCATATGCAGTAATTCTTCTGGTTCAAGAAATATTTCTTTTTTAAAACGAGCATATTTTATTTTAAAATCATTTATTGAATAGTCATAGGAACCCAACTCCCGTAAAAATTCATATAATACCGGTGTATTAGATATTTTTGGACCAATTTCATTTTCTATTTCAGCTAACAACCAAAGAGAGTATTCTTTTTCTGCATTTTCAATTTGAATATAGCTTATTGTATTATCAGTTTCTACTTGTTCCTTTATTTTTATACAAAACTGAATTATATCACGTGGTCTATGAAAAGATCGATGAATTATATATGGAAACAAATTTTGAATCCTTCCCTTATCATTTATTCCAATAATATCTTTATCGAAAATAATTGGGAAAGCATTTTCTTTTTCAAATTCAATACTAGAAACAATACGTTTATTTATTAATTTCAAAAGTCGCGCATTATACCAATCATTTCTATTTATAATTGCCCAATTGATTGTGTATTTAAATTGATCCCATCTTGCACTTTCTGAATCATACTGATTAATTGAATAAAATATATCTGAACGAAGATATCCAACAATTTTGACAGGTATTTTATCTCGTCGAAAAGATTGAGATATATTATAGATTGTTTTAAACAAACTAATTATACACTGAAAATAGTCATCGTTATTTGTATATTTGTTATAGTTATCATCGAGTTGATCAAACTGAATAACATATTTTACACTAGGTGATGTTAACAAATAATTTCGGACTACGGATTCAATATTTCTATTTAAGTCAGTTATATTACCGCACATTACACTAAACAATGAATTATCCTCATGATCAATACAAGCAGTTATACCTCTGTATGATAGCCCAGTTGATGTTTTTTGCACTTTTTGAGTTGTTTGTTTATGCAGTTCCTGAAGATTATTTCCATACAAAAAGTTTAGATATTGGTTAATATTATTATAATCATCATTGCTGATATTATTCTGATCAGTAATAATCATTTTACAAATCTCTGTTAAAATTATATTTTTCCATATACTTTGATACTGATTTGGTTTTGAATAGCTCGAATCATTTAATTGTAATAATTTTTCAAATGGAAAATCTTGAAAAGATAAATTTGATACAATTACATTATGTTTTGTTTGATTTAAATATACCCATTGATATAAAGCTGATTTCCCAGTTCCTTTTCTTCCAATTACATAGTAAATTGAACTGTCGATGATTTTTTTCCAAAAATCTTCATCTAAAAAATATTTATCAAGATTTGGATCAAATAAACCGTCAATATCACCAAAATCAATTTTTGAAATATAACTAACAATTTCATATCTTTGCAATTTAATATAACGCATATTTACTCCTAATCACATCAATCAACCTAACGGGCGGCGGATAAGCTGCAAGAAGGGAGAAAGCCGAAAGGCTTTTGAGCTTCGCCGTCAGCTTAATTCGCATGTTGGACGGCGCTGTGCGCCGGACGACAGGCGGAGGTTCCGCCGCCCGTTGAACGGATGCGCAGCGTCCGTTCAACATTCGCTTAACCTGCATTGCCGCAAAAGCAATGTCAGGTTGAAGCGGGTGTTAGATTTTATTTTAATTAAGACTATCTTCAATCCAATTATTAAAATTATTATATCCATCATTTTCTATCCAATCATATAACTTATAGCCTAATTGTGATAGACGATAGAAGTTTCCTCCATACTCAGATTTATAATTACAGGAAACTCTTGGGTAGTCTTCAAAAGTAATCCATTTTTGATTTTTCCATACACTTACAGAAGCCGATTTCCCATCTGCTGAAAGTCTTATCCCTAAATCACCAAATGGATCATTTCCTTTGACACTTGTTTCTTTATCTTGATTTTTCAAGTTGTGAATATATACTCCCAAAAGACCATTACCCTTATCAAAGCTTTTTATTATTTCATATTGAACCCAACGTCGTTGATGTGTCTCCGAACCGATTAAAACACAAGTAACTGATGTATTTTGAATTCCCCCATTAATTAAACGCTTTAGGGCTAAATCACTTTCTTTTTTTGCTTTTTCCCATAGTGATGCGTCATAATACCCAGAGACTTCTCTCTCTTGTGTTACCCAACTGTTTCTCACTTGATTCACACGCCAAATATCTTTTTGGTAGTGAAATGCGAAATAAACCCTTCTTGCCATTATTTGCCTCCTGATACTTCTGATAGTATCTTAACAACTATATCTACTAGTTTCTTAGAATCATTCAACTCGCCAAGAGCTTCCATATATGGTTTAAGATACTGATATTTTTCAATATCCTCTTTTATTTGATTGTAAATCTTTTCAGCGGCATAACCAGTAGAACCAATTGGGATGATTTTCAGTCCTCGGCTTTTAGCAATTTCAAATTCTTCAATAACACCATCCCCTATAACAATTTTGCCATCGACTACTTTGTTACCAAATATAAATATTCCAACACCACATTCACTTAAAATCTGGTCACGATACATTTGATTGAATTCTTTTTTTTCATCTATCGACAATTGAAAAGGAAATGGATTAATCTTTAAATATTCACTGATGTGACCATTTCGAATCTTAGTTATAGCTTGAACAGCAGAATTAATAACAAAGCTACCAATCCCCAATCCAAACCCAGATATAATTTTATATCCTTCAACCACCATACGTTCACTTAGCATACTAACAAATTCATGGGCATGCTCAGAGTGCCAGCTGCCATAATCACTGGCACTTCCAGAGATAAAAACATTTTTAAGGTTTATCGTCTGTTCAATTTGTTTCAGAATTACTGGGATTTCTGAATAACTTTCTATAAGTACTGCTGAAATAGAGTACCTCTTAAGATCTTCTAGATGAAGATTCATTCTACCATTAGCATAAGCATAAGATGCTGGATCATCAAAATCCTTTGGATCAAGTTTTTTGAAAAAGGCATAATGGGTTCTGGTATTTTCTCCTAATAATATCCGAATTCTGCTTAAAATGTATCCTAAGTTTGGGTCTTCAAAACTAAACCCGATAAACAGAAAAGTCTTTGCAACTAAGTCGCCTTGCAATGCGGTAGTAAATAGAATTCGTTTTTCATTATATGCCTCATAGTCATCTTTTGTTATTACAGCATCACTGGTTATAAGTATATCTCCATGCATTTTATATACAACAGCATCACGCTTTGGAACATTTGTTGAAAGACTACGTTGATCTATTTTTTTATCGACCTTCTTGTTCGCCTTGGATAGACTATCTTCAATAAGTGTATCATAATTTGTTGTCCAGAAAGTACGAATGGGAAGTCTTGCAAGTATCCTGTGCGCTTCTGTTTCGGATGTGCGTTCTGTAAATTTTCCAATAATCTGTTTATTAATTTCTGCTCTATTCCTGTGTGTGTTAACATGAAATTGTGCTAATGCAATTAAATCAGGTTCTTTGTCAACATCAAGATTCAGTTCAATAGCAATATCTCTAAGCAACTCTTTCCATGATAGAAACCCTGATGCCATTGAAAGACCTGCACCTGCGAAGATTGCTGCATTATCTTCAATGATTTCTTTCGAGTATTCCTTTATAAACTTTTTGATTGATGTCATAATATCTCCTTGTATTTTGCCCGCAGGGTCAATCTAACACCCTTTCAACCCTTCACTATTATATCACGGAAATTTTACGCTTTCAATCTAAACTGCTACACTTAAACCAATAACATCTTTCTTCCATAATATACACCGGAGCATATCATCAACAGCCAGATTAGATCTATCTTCACTAAATAGGATACATTTTCGGTTGATAGGGCATGAAAACCGACTGCAACCACCTTGTAAGAACAACATTCCAACAGGCGGATAAAAAGACCTCAGTCATTCCTGGGCAAAAGAGAGACTATCTTTGCCGTTTCCTCACGGCTCAGTACAGCAGGTAGTTGCTTAGACTTTTTAGCATGGATACCATTGTTCGGCGAATGTGCATCCTTGCACATTCCCGAACGGCGAGCTTTTCCAGCAAAAACGTCACTGCTGCTTGGAACCACGGACATCTTCGCCCAAAAATGTACATCCATGTACATTTTTGGGCTACAAGTTTGCAGGAGCAAACTTGCTTCTGCTTGAAACCACTGCCCTCCTTGGCAGTTCTGATAACGTTTAATATTTATTTTTGTGCATCACGAAGTAGATGCACCCCTTCCGTAAGCCTTTTGGAAATAGACTGTTAAGCAGTTGTACATCCGTGTACAACTGCTTAACGACGAGATTTGTGCATAACACAAATCTCGCTACTGCTTATAACCACGGACATCCCTGTCCGCTCTGATACGTTGAGCATTTATTTCGGCGTAGCGACAACGCAGATACACCCCTTCCGTAAGCCTTTTGAAATAGACGGCACAGATACAAGGAGTTAGGCAAAAAAGTACCGCAGGCGTATCTTTGATACGTTGA
>CALINC010000041.1 GCA_938045195.1 uncultured Treponema sp. | reverse complement strand
AAAACTTTGAACGCCTATGGGCATTTTTCTAATCGTACTCATAAGAATAAGTATAGCAGAAAAAACAGAAATTGCCAATCTAACACGCTTAACATCTTAATTAATTTACATTGATTTTGTTTCATTTTAAACTCCCATAAAAGCTATTTAGAATTATTTTTAATTCTAGTTATTGAAATTATTTTTCTTACTTTTATCTTTTCCGGTAAATCTTTAATATCATACTTACTTACTTCTCCATTACCATTTATCATATAAACTCTAGGTTTTGAGTGAGTTATGTTTAACGATTTTTTTTCGGAGGTTGCAAAAAGAAAACTTACGCCTAATACCAATAAACAAGAAAAAATAATAATAATCTTAGACTTCTTTTTTATTCTCATGTTATAGATAAAATTCTTTGCTCTATTAAACTTTTATTAAAAAAATTACAAACAGGTACAAAAGAGCTCTTTATTTCTTCTATTTTAATTAAAGCATTCGCATATTCCGTTTTTGATTTTTCACCGAAATATTTGATAACAGCTTCATCACAGGATAATTCAATATCTCGGGAAAGTAAAATATATAGAACCCAAACAAAGGGATTAAACCAATGAACTAAAACTGCAATTGCTGCGATTATTTTTATAGCAGAATCAAAATTTTTAATATGTATATACTCATGATACAGTACGTAACGAATATCTTGATTATTCCTTAAATCATAATAAGCTGGAATAATTATAATAGGATTAAAAACCCCATATGTCAACGGTACATCTATTGTATCAGATATGCGTATTTCAATATTTCTTCTTAAAGTATTAAAATTGATTATAGTCTCCGTCTCTTTTTTAGACATGACTATAGATGATCCGGATTTGATTATAAAATGAAAATATGAATACAAAAAAAACAAAGCACAAATAATAGAACCCGCAATCCAAACCCAACTAAACCATGGCGGTAAGTTTTTTAAAAAAGGAAAAAACGATTCTTTACCATAAAGCAGAACTTTTAAGTCTAAAATACTTAAAGCTGTGTCATTTTGAGTTAAAAAACCAAGAGAAGAAAATACGTTTTTATTAACATTAAAAATAGAATAAATACTTAATCTAAAAGGAATTGAAAAGGGTAATAAAAGATGAATAATACTTACAAACCATAAAATTACAAAGGTTCGCTTAGGAATTTTATCCAGCATAAATAATCGAATGAGTATAATAACAGAGATTAAAAAAATACCGGTTACGCTTTTTTCCGTTAGGCTCATATCAATCCTCATCCTTAAAGTCTTTAACTATTTGCCGCAATTTATTTATTTGAGTCTTTGACAATTTTTTTCTGCCCAAAAGAGCAGAAAAAAGCAAATCCGCAGAGCCGTCATAAATTTTATTTATTAAATTTTTTGTCTCAGCTTCCTGAACTCTTTTTTTTGAAATCAAAGCCTTACACATAAAATTGGGCTCAACACGCTCAATTGCACCCTTTTTAATACAACGGTTTATCAAGGTATAGGTAGTATTCACATTCCACCCAATTTCTTCATTTAATATCAGAGAAATTTGTTTTGCAGTCATCTCTCCCCTATCCCAAAGAACATTCATTATTTTTAGTTCAGAATCAAATAGCTTAATTTCCATATACTACTCCGGTAGTTTGTTTTATTCTAATCAAAATAGCCGCACTTATCAATACTACTCCGGTAGTTTATATGGCAACCGCACCGGAAATAAACTAAAGTTATAAAAAGCCGATACTTTAAACCGGGTGGTAGACAAATGGAAATAAAAGAATGACGTTCCTTATCGCATTCCGAAACGGCAAAAAACATGCACCGGTGATATACTACTATTATGCGTCATCGGCTTTATATGCGGTCATACGGATATAGAAGATATCGTCTTTTGGGCAGAGTATCAAATTGACCGATTGAGAAAAATCACAATGAACTTAATTAAAATTGCTCTTGAACCGGTACGAAAAAAGCAAACAAAGAAGAAGGCTGCTATGAAGCAAAAATTAGGTTTGTGTATAATCAATGATGATTACTTATTTTCCGTTTTACAACTTTTGTGATGCGGTTACCATGCTCAACAAAACTATCAATAATTTATATTCGAGTGATTTGCGTTAGCTTGAAAAAATATTGTAAAACGTATATGATGATGTCAATTGACTTTTTGGGAGTACAGTATGAAGATGCTATATGAAAAGACGGATAAATTTGACGAGGGATTTTTAAAAGTCTCGGATATTCATAGTATTTATTATGCGCAATATGGAAAGCCCGATGGCAAGCCTGTTGTATTTTTGCATGGGGGGCCTGGCGGCGGATGTATTCCTGTTGCAAGCCAATATTTTGACCCGCAATTTTATAGGGTTATTTTATTTGACCAACGAGGCGCAGGGAAAAGTCTTCCTCTTTGCGAGATGAAAGAAAATACTTCCGCTAACTTAATAGAAGATATTGAAAAGTTGCGCACGCACCTTAATATTTCAAAATGGATGGTCTTCGGCGGGAGTTGGGGCAGTACCCTCGCTCTGATTTATTCCATAGCACATCCCGATAAAGTAGTTTCAATTATTTTACGGGGAATTTTCTTAGGAACTCAATCTGAAATTGACTGGATATATGAGGAAGGCGGAGCATCTAAATTTTTTCCGGAGGCTTTTGAGGCTTACAAGAATTTTATTCCTAAGGAAGAACAAAGCTGTTTGGTTACGGCTTATTCAAAACGGCTTTTCGGTGCCGACGCAAAAATTGCCTTACAAGCCGCCCATCACTGGAGCCGCTGGGAATCTTCGTTGGTAAAACTTTTTCCTTCTGTGTATGATATGAGTAATAATGAAGCACTTGCTATGGCAAAAACGGAATGTCATTATTTTTTACATAAATGTTTTTTTAAAGAAGATAATTATATTATAAATAATTGTACAAAAATAGAAGATATTCCCTGCACGATCGTTCAAGGAAGATATGATATGGATTGCCCTCCTTTTTCAGCATATACATTGCATAAAAAATTGCCGAAATCTTTTTTAAATATTGTTTTATTCGGGGGGCATTCCAGTATGGAGCCGGGATTAGTGGACGGTCTTGTATCGGCAGCGGAAGTGCATAAAAAATATTTTTAAGGACACAATACATACGTACGGAATAAATATGGGATAAAACCATCCTCCGCTTTACCGGAGAGGTAATGTATATTTTAGCTCTGTGCTATTTACCGTAGCGGTTGAGAATATCCCTAATTTCGGTAATCAGCTCTTTATGTTGACCTGCAATTATAGACAGGTCTTCTTGGTTTGCTTCTTGCGTAAGAAACAGCTCATAAGGTTCAATATCTAAAGCTTTGGTCAGCTTTGATAATGTTTTTGCAGATACCCATTTTTGTTTATTTTCAATCGAATTTATAAATGCAATTGAAACATCGGCTTTTAAAGCCAGCTCCATTTGGGAAATATTAAGCTTACGCCTAATACGTCTTATATTTTTTGCAAGAATTGTAGCAAAGTCGTACTCCATACATTATATAATAACTGCAAAAAATCGTACTTTCAAAAGCCTGTGAGAATAATAAAATAAACTATTGGCAAATAGGAGCCTATCTTATTGGATAAACTTACGGATTCGATTCCGCAGCTTTCCGTTTTAAAAGCAAAATGCTCTCTTTTGATAATGTGCAGCCTGTTTTTATTCCCATTACGGTGAACATTCCTTGCGGTACTTCAAGGGCATAACGCACCGAATGAATACTTGCCGTAATTTGTAAACTATACGGTACCATATCATATATTTCGCGTATTACGCCGGTGCTGTCAATAAAAGCAATAG
Source organism: uncultured Treponema sp. (assembly GCA_938045195.1). Classification (GTDB taxonomy): domain Bacteria; phylum Spirochaetota; class Spirochaetia; order Treponematales; family Treponemataceae; genus Treponema_B. Next base: position 3,398 of record CALINC010000041.1, on the reverse strand, counting down.
AAAGAGGATGCGGTGTATTTTTCATCCAAAATTTTAACTGCGTATCTTCTTTATAAAGAAAAATCATACCGGTTCCTTGCGGAATGTTTTTGCGTTCCATAAAGCCCCGTGCCTGTTGTTCAGGTGTAATTGCAAGTTCTACAGTTATTTTGTGTTTGACAGTGTTATCATTTACGGTACTTTCTATAAAAATATCGATTTTTTCGTTTTTCTGCTCTGCAGAACATGAAAGACAAATAAGTAATGCAAGAATAATACAACAAATTTTTCTAAAGGTCATTTATGAATTCCTCGCGAAGAATATCGGTATAGGCTTTATCGGTTTTGCTTTTTTCTATAAGGCCGTTAAAAACGGCTAAGTCAATATATTTAAGAGCAAGCGGGCGTTCCAAAATCATTGCAACATTTTCATTCTTCCAAATTGAACGCTTAGGGTCAAGCGTATTAGGCTCGCCGTACTTTTTGCATAGTGCCGAATACACAGAATAATAGTCGATTTTATCGGTGTTCATCTGGATTGTTATAACATACAGTTTTTCATCATAAAATTGAAACCAAGCTCTTTTAATATTTGACTGACCGGCTGTTTCTATCAAGCTCCGATTTTTACCTGCCAGAAGTGAAACATCTCGCTCTCCGCGATAACCGAAAATACCGTCAGCTTTTAATGCGGTTTTTACGCTCTCAATATCCATTCCTAACATAATATCACGGTACCCTTGCGGCAGCTCAGAAAAAACTGTTTTTTCGGCTTGTCCGGATACACCTGTATTATATGATGACCCTGCTTCCGAATTTTCTTGAGTAAAACAAAAACTTAAAAAAAAGAATATTATTCCGGCAATAAATTTTCTCATAAAATTTTACCAATAAGTACCGTTTTTTGCACGCGCGTTCATTCTTGATTTTTCAATTTCCTGCATTTTCTTAAAATATGCCGCTTGCTTTGAAAGCTCCAATTCATCGGTAATGGAGATTTTAGTCCCATCGCAGCGTACAATTGGTTGTTTTAAGAAGTTTGTAACGGCTTCGGAAACTTGATCCTTAGGAATGCCGCACATATTTGTAAGCTCTATAGGTCCGAAGTTAAAAGTATGCGGTTTGTTTTTGGTAGGTTTTATTCTGGATTTTTCCAACTGAATTGCAAGCATATCATACATTTTTTCTACCGGTTCCTTTATCAGCGTATTGGCGAGTTGTTTGTACATCGCCCAAATTCTGTCCGCAAAAGTTGTTGTTAGGCGCGCAATAAGCTGCGGCTGTGTTGAAACCATCTGGTTAAAGTTTTGCCGGTTTACCGCTAATAACTGACAGCCTTCTTCCGTAACAATAGCACTTGCAGAACGGGGTTTGTTTTCCAAAAGGGCCATTTCTCCGAACATATCGCCCTCTTTTAAAACGGCTAAAAGAACCTCATTATTATCAAGAATTTTCGTTATTTTTACGTGTCCTTTTTGAATGATATAAAGCTCCGTTCCCGATTGGCATTCACAAAAAATCATCGCTTCCTTTTCGTAAATGCGTATCATCTGATTTGTTTTAGGTTCCAAAATTTCGATAGGAATTTTTACGCCCATTGCCTTAATTGCCATAAAGCGTTTTTGAGCCGCAGCAGCGAATTCTCCCTTAGGCTGTGCTTTTAGATAATGGTAATACGCATATAAAGCAAGGTCAAATTTAGACATACGCAAGTAGTACTCACCTATGGTAAAAAGATGCGAAATATTTGTTACCGTATTCTTTTTTAGAGTGATACGGGTTAACGCTTCGTCCAAATAGCGCATTTTTTTTGAGAAAGAATAGATAATCTTCATTGCAACCGACGTATTTTTTTCTATCAACTGCGGAAACTGCTCATAGGGTACTGAAATTAGAACGGCGTCCGTCAGTGCAATTGCAGTTTCAATCTGATTATGCCCCGACATACAAGACACAACGCCTAAAAAATCCCCAGGCCCCATAATATTCCCGCCCTCTTCTGCGACTACTTCATCTTCCTTAACGACTTGAACTTTTCCGCTTTGAATAATATAAAAGTGGTCAGTATCCGATTTTCCTTCAATCAGAATATATGAGCCTTTTTTAAAATTTAAAAATGACAGTTGTAACAACTTAGTACCCCTCCGCCTTATTCGGGTCTCAAAACAAATTCTATTATCATACAGTATATTTTGAAAAAGAGAAATTGTCAACCTAATTACATAGAAATAAAAAAATATTTAGTAATAAACGGATAAAAAGCATATAACTATTTTATAGAGAGGTATTACTATGAAATTAATAAAATATATTGTTGTTTCGGCAATGTGTACAGTGTATGTATTTTTGACGTTTTCATGTACGGGCTGTACTAATCCGCTTTCGGGCATAAGCACCGAAAAAAACACTGTTTCTATTGTGAGTTATAATGCACAGACGTTTTTTGACGCTGTTGAAGACGGCAGTGAATTTAAAGAATTTAAGGGCAGTAAAACCAAATGGTCGAAAGCGGCATATACGGAACGGCTTTTGCGCTTAAAAGAAGCTGTTATGCTTGCTTGTTTAAGACTTGGAGGCAAGGAAGGTTCCGTACCCGATGTTTTAGTTTTGCAAGAAATTGAAAGTAAAGCCGTTATTGAAGATTTTTGCAAATTATTGCCTTATAAAGATTCTTATCCTTATGCCGTTTTTATCCCGCATAAAAAAGGCAGCGCATTTAGCACTGCCTTGCTCTCAAAACTGCCTGTTTCGGAAATAAATGTACATGATGTTTATTCCGAAGGTGTCGAATTGCGGCCGCTTGTAGAAACTCGTTTAAAATTGAAAACTTCCGAAAAAGAAAGTGAGCTTGTATTGTTTAATGTTCATTGGAAGTCCAAAGTAGGAAAAGGCGAAAATGATAAAATAAGACTTTTACAGGAAAAACAGGCTTATTCAAGACTTGTCCATTTGCAGCAAACTGAGCCGGATACGCCGTTTGTTCTATGCGGAGATTTTAATCAGCCGTTAACAGAATTTACGCTTCTACAGGAATTTCCTAATTGCTGGAATTTTGAAGATTATCAAGCAGCGGTTTCACACGGAATTCAAAAAAAGGGCAGTTATTTTTTTAATGATATATGGGAGGGGATAGACCATTTTTTTTATTCAGATAATTTAAAAGACGGAAAAGATGTTGATTTGGTGTTTTTTTGTGTTATGGATTCCCCGCCGCTAGTTGATAAAAATGGAATTCCGGCAAAATATTCGGTATTTTCGGGGAAAGGATATTCGGATCATCTGCCTATCGGCTGTGTTCTAAGATTACGTTAAATGCTGTGTATATAAAAAGAAAGTTTATTTTAAGCAGTACAAATGGTACCGCTTATTTTAGACAATGCAGTTAGCATTGTCTAAAAACGCTGCCGAGTTTGCCTTGC
>CALINC010000040.1 GCA_938045195.1 uncultured Treponema sp. | reverse complement strand
ACGGCACTTCGACACGATCCCGAGATGAAAAGCATAAATTTCAATTCATTAAGCGCAGAGAAGAAAGAGCGGCTTATCGGAGAAGCGTTGATGAAAAAATATAATATGACTTGGCAGAATAATAAGTGGATAGAGAATAAAAAGTTTTCCTTAGCGATGAGTGATATAAAAGATCTGGGACAGATAGTGATACATAAAAATGCTGACGGGATTTATGAACGGTTTGCTGTAAGCGGCATTGTGGATAGAAATCCGCATAGTTATAAGTCTGTACGAAAGCAGGAAGGAGTTATAGATTACCAAGGGTTGGACAGTATAACGCTCTTTAAGAAAGATCTGGATGGAAATATTCTTGAGCAGTTTACGACAACAGGCTGGCAGACGGTAGCTAACGGATATGCGGAAGATATGTGTTCCGATAATCCTAATCCCCTAAAAGCATATAAAGCAGAAGACGTGTATAGAGGTGCCACAATAGATATTAACCGTAATTTTTATATGCGTGCGGGGAATTTTACTCACAAACACTATGAGGGTCCCATATTTGTTTTGAATAGAGGATATCAGGAAAACGGTTCCTACTTAGATACAGACGGAGGAGGAGACTATAGAAATCTGGCACACAGTGATTATAATTATCGGTCAAATTTTACGGGTGTGTTTCTCGGTGGCAAGATTTCTGCCGGGTGTTTTGTAAATGATTATCAAACCATGTACTATATACAAAACTATTTAACCGACAAATGGAAAATATCCTACCCGTATGATATTTTAATGAAGGGACGCTGATATGAAAAAGATTATTTTTATTGTTTTATCTGTTTTATTTTGTAGTGCTTTTATTTTTTCACAAAATAATTTTGAAAGAGAAAGCGTATTAACCGAACAGTCGGTACAAGAGTTTATTAAAGATTATAAATATCTTTTTGCCGATTTAAAAAATGAAAATGCAGGCAAACTTATTTATACTGAAAAAGCGGAAAGTGTACGGGAAACTTTTGACAGAGTTTTAAAAGTAAAGCCTTCAAAAAAAATAAAACGCATTTTTGAAAAATACGGCTTTGACGGCGATAAGGGTATGTATCAAATTCTTGTACTTCAGTATGGAATTGTTGCTTGTACTATAGAAGAAACCCTTAATGAAATTGCAAACGAAAATCGTACCGAAAAGCAAAAAGAAAACGATAGGCAAACAGCAGCGTGGCTTTCCGAAATAAAAGCGCAAATAAATTCTTCGGACTATAAACTTATACAAAAATATTTTAAGGAGCTTTACGAAGTTTTTAACCGAATTGAAGAAAAGATATAAGACTGCTATACTTATAGAATGAAGATAAAATTATCCCGTTGGGCTGCCTCATCTTGTGCAAAATGCGTTTACGGTATCTTGAGCAAAAAATTTATTCTAGGAGGTGTGATAAACAGTTCGATGCAGATGACATCTCACTGTTTATCTGCCGAGTTTGCCTTTTAGGCAAACGTCGTATTGTTGTATGCAGTTTGTAAACAAACTGCTTGAAAAAACTTTTTTCGCAGATTGATATTTGCTGCAAAAAGTTTTTATAGGAGGAATAATATGGGTAAATTTAGAGGATCTAAAGGTGAGAATGATAAAGCTGTGTCTTTAGACATGGATATGTTTTCGGTAGGAAATCCTATGCAGGGAATTAGCGATGCAATAATTTATTCCGGTGATAATGAGCCTGAACAGGGAGATGAAGGACGCTTAGAAACGGGACATAATCCGGTGCTAAAAATTATTTTAATTAACATAGGAAAGAGGATTATTCGTAAGGTGATTAATAACTGTTGTTGTTGTTGCGGAGGCGGTTCCGGTTCTCTAATTGATGAATCGGAGATAGTTTTATAATGTAAAAATTGCTCAAGATACTTTTTGGAGTTATGTATGTCTTTTTCTAAAAGAAATTTAATTCAAGTGCTCTTTTCATGGATTTGTATATTAATGTTTTATATTTTTGCCTGTGATATTAGTAAAAACGTTATACGAATATTTAATGACAATAGTCTTTCTGAAAATCTTCTGAATAAATATGAAAATATTTTATTAGGTTTTGCAGGCATTATGACCGCAGCAATAATAGTGATAATGCGTTTTATTAAAGGAGATAGAAAATTTTTAAGATTTAATAAATTTAAACCCTCATTTCTAATAAAACCTTTATTTATATACTTAATGTTGTCAGGTGTATCGGTATTGGTGTCTTTCTATGGATATTATAGAAAATCTTTTTATTATGTATATAAGTTGTTTACGGAAGCTGAGAAATTATATTTTACCGATATTTTTATAAAAAGTAAAATGTTTGATTTTTACTTTATACTTAATTTTGTTTCCTTAATTATTCTTATTCCCATATATGAAGAAATAATATTTAGAGGTATAATATATAATGATATAAAAGAATTATTTTCCATTAAATCGGGAATTATAGTTTCGGGGATTATTTTTGGGATATTGCATTTTGATGACGGTCCCATATTGCTAATAATATTTACAATTATTGTAACGACTATATATGGATTTTTTGCAGCTTATTTTTATGAAAAAACAAAAACATTATGGGCACCTATTATTTTACACGGACTAATACATTTTTTCTCGCTGTTTCCTGAATTTATCTTTAAGTGGCAGATTCAAATTTTTTGTTGGTTTGCTTTTATGATAACGGGAGTTATAATTATTATAATTGAATCCCTTAAATATTTAAAAAGGAGAAAACAAAATGCGATACAAACTAATTCCTTACCTCATGTACAAGAATGATGAGATTACCGTCATTCAAAATGAAAAAACTACCTGTATTATAACCGATACAAATCTAATAGATTTTTTTACAAGTAATGATGACAATTACAATCTTAGCTTTACCCTTGAAGACCTTAAAGAACGATACGGCGATAATGCGGATGCCTGTTTAGATTTTTTATTAAAAAATTTATTGGCAGTTAAAGACGAATTTACGGCTAAGCCGATAAATCGGCTTTATTTTTTTACCAATTCAAAAGAAATTGCTTCTTCATTAAAATTCAATTTATCAGGTTTAAATATACCCTATGATATTATCAACTTCGATATAAATACAATAAGTGCCGAATTATTTTTAAATCTTGATATAGAAGCCGTATATTACGTTGTTTTAAATCCCTTTAATTATAAACAATACACGGAACTTGCTAATATCTTAAAACAAAATAATGTAATTCATAAATTTGTTTTTTATTATAATTATAGTTTTTATTTTACAAATTATTATAAAGCCGATTGGTATAACCCATGTCCCTTATGTTATTTTAGTCATTTGGAAGGTCCTTTACGTTCTCAATCAAAACTTACGGGCAATGTTTCATTTCAAACAATTATCGACCTCATATACA
>CALINC010000039.1 GCA_938045195.1 uncultured Treponema sp. | reverse complement strand
CAACCACCTTATGAGAACATACAATGCGAAACATTGAGCATTGTACCTCGACGCTTTACGTCGAGGTTGTTGATTGAATGATTTATATAAGGTGAAACTTCATTTTACAATACTTTTTCTATGTTCTATTATCCCCTTATAAGTTTGACATGCAGTCCGTCTTGTAATAAACATATTTTTAATCGGTGATGTGCAAAAACCGATTTCCATATACTTCGTTATTCAGTCCCTCTATTCAGATTTTAATTTTTATGTATAATAGATGGTATGAAAAAACTTACCGGATTAATTGCTTCCGACGGACTTGCTGCCGGACCGCTTTATTGCATAACGGAGCTGCCTGAAACCGTTATTCTTCCCTATAAAATTTCAAAAAATGAAATTATAGAACATAAAAATCGGCTTAATGATGCCGTTAACGCTGCAAAGGATGAACTTATGCAGCTTGCCTCAAATTCGCAAAACGATAAAACCGGTAAAGATATTATCGACACTCATATAATGATGCTTTCGGATTCTGTTTTTTTGGATTCTGTTTTTACCGAAATTGAAAAATCCGAAATGAATGTGGAATGGATCTTAAAAAATAAAATTGAAGAAACGGCAAATATGCTTAAAAATTCGGGAGATGCTTATTTGACTGAACGGGCAGATGATATAAAAGATGCCTTCGATTCTGTTTTTACACATCTTCTGTTAAACCGTTCTGCAAATAACTCCCGCTTTGAAAAAGTTCCTAAGGGGGCAATTATTGCCGCAAAACTTATAAAACCGTCTGAAGCTCTTTTGGTAAAAAATGCAGGAGTGGCGGGTATTATAATGGAAGAAGGCGGCGTTACCAGCCATATAGCAATTATGGCGCGGGCATGGGATATTCCAATGTTGGTAGGTGTAAAAGGATGTATGGAATTTGCCCGCTTTAATATGCCTGCTGCTTTGGACGCGGACAATGGATTTGTTTTATTTAATCCGCCGGATTCTGAAATTGCACAATATAAAAAAAGAATTGAAAAAAGAAATGAAGAAGTAAAAGAACTTTTAAACGCAGAAAAAAATTATACCGAACGGCTTACGATAACTACGGCTGACGGAATAAAAGTTTCGGTAAATGCGAATATTGCTTTTCCTGAAGAAATAGAAAATAAATTTGTTACTATTTCAAACGGCATAGGTTTGTTCCGTTCCGAGTTTTTATTTTTGGAAGACGGAAAAATTCCCTGCGAAGAAAAGCAATTTGCAGCATATAAAAAAGTTGTAGACGCTATGAAAAAAAAATCCGTTGTTATACGGACGTTTGATGTCGGTGCGGATAAAATGGTAGGAGAGCAGGAAAATCTCAGAGAAAAAAATCCGCTTTTGGGCTGGCGTGCTGTCCGCTATTGTATTGACCGCCGAGAAGTTTTTAAAACTCAAATTAGGGCTATTTTGCGCGCGGGAGCTTCAGGTAATGTTTATATTTTAATCCCTATGATTTCAAATGTTGAAGAAATTATCGAAGTAAAAAAAATAATTAAAGAGTGCGAAGCTGAATGCAAAGCTAAAGGGCAGGTTACGGCAAAATATGTAGGGCTTGGTATTATGATAGAGGTACCGTCGGCTGCTATTGCTGCTGATTTATATGCGCCTTTTATAGATTTTATGTCAATTGGAACAAACGATCTTGTGCAATATACAATGGCGGCGGATAGAGAAAATACAAAAGTTTCTCCGCTTGCAAATTATTTTGAACCGGCTGTTTTACGTTTAATAAAAAATGTAATTGATGCTCAAAAATTTATTCCAGATCAACGGGGACATTTGGTTTCTATGTGCGGTGAGATGGCTTCGCACGAAGATGCCGCTTTTTTACTTTTAGGAATGGGCTTACGCCATTTTAGTATGCCCGGAGGAAAAATTTTAAAGATGCAAAAATTTATGGAAACTGTGTGTGTAAAAGATGCTGAAATGCTTTATGAAAATATTAAGCATCTTAATTCCGCAAAAGAAATTGAAGAAAAAGTGCGGGAAGCCTTAAGCGGGGCTTTTCTTTCTGCATGCAAAGATTCATAAAAAGCCCCTGTATATGGTAAAATAATTTGCCTTTTTAAGAGCCTCTAAAAACATCAGTTTTTGGAGATGCCTTTTTATATATTTTCCAAAAGTTTTTCCGTTTTATATTCCGATTTCTTAAACAGCATACATAATTCGGAATATGTTTTTTCATAATTCTTCGAGATAAAAACAGTTTCAATAAAAGCTGCAAATTCGGCACGCTCTTTATTAAACCAGCTTATTCCGTTCCATTCATTTACACAAAGATATGTACGCATTGCACTATCTGAAAACCATCGTTTAAGTATTTGCGGAATTTGTGTGTTATTTTGAATTTTAGTTTTATTTTTAGCATTATTGCAAAATAATTCGTTTATGCTGCGGTTTGAAGTTAATGCGGAAATGCAGGCTTTTATATCGTCTAAAATATTTGCACCTTTATTAAGCCCCATTGTTAAAAAGATTTCCGATAGTTCCTCTGCAATTTGCAATTCTGTAATTTCATGAATTGTAAATATTTTTAGTAACGGTAAAATAATAAGCGAATAAAAATACAAAATTGAAATTTCGCATTCCGTAAAGCACTTTGCTTCCGTTTCCGTTTGGAAAAATGTTTTATCGTAATTGCTTGCCGTTAGATTTAAAAAATATTTTGCAAATTTTTTAAAAATTAAATAAAGTTTTTTGGACATTGCAGCGTCTGGTGTTTTTTTTCTTTTTGTTCCTTCAGTGCATTTTTTTAAAGCAGCAGCATTTTTAAAAAAATTAGAACAATCATTTTTAAAATTTTCTAAAAATGTATTGATTAGATCTTCTTTTTCTTTTTTTGCTTTTAATTGTGTAAAACGGCTGTGAAGCAAAAAAAATTCTTTTAAATAAATTTCTTTTGTCAAATTTCCTAAAGCCGAATATAACTCCTTTAGTTTTATTTTTTTTAATTTTCTTTCAAGGTTTTGCACACCTGAACCGTTTAAGGTTTTATATAATTCAAAATATGAACCGTCCGTATCTTCCGTTTCATAAATATTTAAAAAAACTTGAGTTTGATACCCTGCTAGCATTGCAAAAAAACCTTTTTCTACAAGTTCCGAATTCTTTTTGATAAAAAAAAGATTGGAATGCGCTTCCCAAAAAACAGTAAAATATGTTTCGCTGTTTGTTAATTGCAAAGCCTCCAGCAATTCAGTTTGTTGTAAAAATTTTTCACCGGTAGTTTTTTTAACGGCAAATGCCGCCGAAGTTTTTATATAGCCTGCAGTACTTTGATATGCGTTATTATAAAAAATAAGAGATTTTTCATTAAAAAAAACATTTGTCCATGCAAATACATTTTCGTTTACCGCACCGTTATTCCAAAAATCAAAGAGTCTAAAATTTTCTACACCGGAAAAAATATAGCGTTTACGTAAAAGCGGAAAAATCTCTTTTTCATGTCTATCAAGAAGCCAACTGTTCAACTCTTCATTTTTATATGCTTTTCGGAACTCCATTCCGTATTTTTCTTCAAAGCCCTCAAGCTGCCCATGACCGAACATCGGCAAACCGGGCATAGTACTCATCATCGTGCAAACACCGAAATATTTATCTCCGTCTCCAAATTGTACAATTGCGGTTTCTTCATCGGGATTGTTCATAAAATTAACATAGCGTTTTAATATTTCAGGGTCAAACTCCAATGTGTTTTTTATCGTTTCACGGTACTTTGCATTTTCTTCCCTTTTAAGCATATTCATAAATGCCGAATTATAGACGCGGTGCATTCCAAGCGTCCGTACAAAATATCCTTCCATCATCCAAAATGCTTCCGCAAGTAAAAGCGTGTCGGGAACTTCGGCAGCGCAGCGGTCTACAACTTCACGCCAAAATTCTTCAGGAATTTTGCGTTCGAATTCTTCTCTATTCATCGCATAGGACGAGCGGCTTGCAATATCGCCGCCGTGTCCGGGCTCAGGATACCAAAGCCGCCTGATGTGCTTTTTTGTCAAAACCATAGCTGCATCAAAGCGTATTATGGGGAAATTTTTTGCGACATGGAGAATTTTTTGTATAACGGCTTCTCTGGCTTCTGCATTTAAAAAATCTATTTGAGCAGTATCGTTCCAAGGTAAGCCCGTCCCGTCATTTCCATGATATATATAGCGGACATCTCCGGTGCTGTTATCCTGCCGTTTAAAAACAACGGCACAATCGGTTTTGGCATAATACCCGTTTTCCAAAAAGATACTTGTCCTTCCATCTTGCGAAAGATTTTCGCCGGAAAAATTATATGCAGGGAAAGGTTTTTCGCTGCATTGTAAAAAGAAATTGGGCTGCTCCATTACCCACTTTGAATCAATGCCCGTATGATTAGGAACCATATCGGCGGCAAGACGGAGCCCATAGTGCCAAGCTCTGGCACGCAGATTCTCCAAAGCCTGCCAACCGCCCAGCTCTTCTGCAATATCGTAATCATAAAGACTGTATGCACTTGCAGCGGCTTCCGCATTCCCGTAAATCTGTTTTATTCTTTTACTTGCCTCCGAACGCTGCCATATTCCAATTAACCAAAGACCGTTGATACCTCTTTCGGCTAAAAACTGTAATTCTTTATCTGGGATTTGGTCTAAGCGTTTTATATCGGCAGAATATTTTTTGCTTAATTGATCAAGCCAAACAAGTATGCTCTTTGCTATAAGAACAACATTGGGCATCCAATTTTTATCGGGACTGAAATGTTCATATTCGTTTAACAAGTTTTCAAAACTATAAGCTGGGATACTGCAGCCTCCGGTATTTCCGTTTGCCGGAGGAGACCAGCCTGTTTTTTCTTCTTCGCTTATGAAATCTTCTGCATGTAAAATTTTAAGTAAAATATTTTTAATAAATTTCGCCCAATTTTTTTTGATAAATTCGAGCTGTCCTTTTAAACTATAAGGTGAATATTTTATCGGTTCTTCCAGCATTGAGAGAATATCAATGCCGCTGTTCATAAAGGGGGTATTTTTTTTAGACCACAGTTTTGCAATTTCCCAAAAGGCATTATACGAAGCATCTTTTTTTAAATTAACATCATTAAATAAAACGGCAAATTGACTATTTGCAGGATTTTTCACTGCGAGTTGCAAAAGCATAAATTCTTCAAGGGCAAGAAATTTATTCGGAACGGAGGAAGTTTTATCAAAATCCAAAAGCCATTTTTTTATGCTTGTTTCTTTTGTATAAACAGCCTTAGGCGGAAACTCTTGACAAAATTGTTCAAGTAAAATATCAAGTTCGTTCAATTTTCTTTTTTTTAATTCGGTATTTATAAATTCATAACCGTTTTTAAAAAAATCTTTTTCGGTATCGGTTCTATAGAGGCGTAACATATAATGGAAAATTTCGTCCAATAGTCCCATTGCATTTAATTCGCTTGCTTTTAAGTAAGCCTGCTTTTTACCGAACGCACCGTCCGTTACAAGCATATTAAAATTAAATACAAAGTTGTGTACTGCTTGGATATCCGCCAGTATCATATTTCCGCATGAGGAAAAAAGAGAAGCATTGAGATTACACTTTTCTCGAACTTCTCCGTTAATATGGAATTCCATAGTTTGAAAAAAGCTATTTGACTTCATGCAGTAAGTATATCATAAATGAAGAATAAAATTCAAGATAACGCATTGCCTCACGTAAATCTAACCGAAAAAAAAGCTGTTCATCACGTAAAATCTAAGCTAAGTATAATAAACCTTAATGAGGCAAAATAGAGGGCAAGTGTGGTAGAACAAACTTGCTGTTAGTGAGAACCTCCACGCTCCCATATAGGTACTAAAATAACTTTTGCAAATAGGCAAATCAATTTTTTATACAGTAAGGCTCAAACATTGATTTCAGTAAAAATCATATAAATTGACATTTATCTTAAAAAAAAGTAATATATCCGATATAGCTACTATGAAAAATTTACGTGATAGAACATTTAATGCTGCCGGTTTGAGTTTTCTTATTTATTCACTCTCATCAATTTCAATCTCAATTTGTCTTGTAAATATAAAAAAAGATTTGCATTTTTCTTTTACCCAAGCGGGGCTTTTTACTATGATTTGTGCGATTGAACAAATGGTTGTTCTTTTAATAAGCCCCATATTTGCAGGTAAATTCGGAAAAATTAAAGTGCTGCGGGTTTCGCTTTTGCTTTTAACCATAGGGCTAATTTGTTTTTCTCAAAGTGTGAATTTTATTGCGGCTCTTTTAAGCGCAATGTGTATGGGGCTGGGTGTTGCAAATATGGAAGCTCTTTTAACTCCGATTGTAAAAGATTTATATCCTGAAGATACCGGTGCAAAGATGAATAAACTGCATGCTTTTTGGCCTTTAGGTTCTTTTTTAGGTTTAATCGGTTTTGGGTATATTCTTTCGGCGGGAATAAGCTGGCGGTATTTATATATGGGAATGGCTTTTGCTGCTTTTTTAATAGGTTTTTTATATCCTGCATCAAAGAGAATACAATTACCGCCGTCAGACGGAAGTTTTTCTGCATTTAAAGAAATTTTTTCTAAACCCGCTTTTTGGTGTTTTGGTCTTGCTCTTTTTTTTGAAGGCGGAGCGGAGGGAGCTTTTTCGTTTTGGGCGGCAACATTAGTGCAAGTGCATCTAAAAGGATCGGCTTTTTATGCGGGAATTGTAACTGCAACCTTTGCATTCGGTATGGCTATAGGGCGTTTCACCGTAAGCAGATTTTTAAGGAAAGTATCCATTCAAAAAGCAATTATCATTTCGGCTTCCGGTGCTTTTTTAATAAGCCTTATCTTTAGTTTTGTTAATTCGCTTTTTGTTTTTGCTTTATTTTTATTTTTTATGGGGGCATTTCTTGCTTGCCTTTGGCCGTCGATTCAATCTTATGCAGCGGCGGTCTTGCCGGTTGATGCTACCGCTTTGATGATTTTTTTGTCTTGCTTCGGAGTACCCGGTTATAGTACGTCAAGTTTTATTATGGGAATTATAGGCGATAAAAAAGGTTTGTTTACGGCATTTATAAGCGTTGTTCCCATATTTTTAATTGCAGTGCCGATTTTTTTTACCGCCGGCAGTAAGATTGCCGGAAGACCTAATGTACGGCGAAGGCGTTAATCGGTAAACATATTCTGCTTGAAAAAAAAATCTTTTCATATTAAAATATATCGCGTGGAAATCGGATTTATTGCCGAAAGGGCAAAGCAGTTAAAAATTTCTTCTCTCTTAATCTCGGAGGGCTTACGGACGGGGTGTTTTAGTTCGGCTTTCCGCGGACAAGGTATAGAATTTGATTCGGTGCGTGAGTATGAAGCCGGTGATGATGTTAGAACCATAGATTGGAATTTGACGGCACGCAGCGGTAAAACTTTTGTTGAACTGTACCGTGAAGACCGCGATTTAACGGTTTTTTTGTGTACGGATTTTTCACATTCTATGTCGATAGGCGGCGGAAAATTTACGCCTAAAGAAAAGGCTGCTGAAGTATCTGCTTTGTTGGCGTTCGCTGCCCATAATATTTTTTCACCTGTTGGGGCTGTTTTTTTTTCGGGCGGGAAAGGTCCGATGTTTTTGCCGCATAGCGGAGAAGACCATATTCTTTCAATTTTAAAATCAATGGAAAATTTTGCATTTTACAAAAATATAAAACCGCATTTTCAAAGAGGAACGAATTTAGCCTCGTCTCTTACAGCGGTTTCGAAAATTTTACGTTCCCGTTCTCTCGTTATGATCATTTCAGATTTTAAAGTTGAAGGATTTGAAAAACAACTCGGTCTTTTAGCTTCAAAGCATGATACTGTCTGCATACGTATTACAAGCGATACGGATTTTATGCTGCATAAAACAGGAACAATTCCTGCAAAAGATGCAGAGTCTGGGTTTAAGACTCTTATTCCTACAAGCAATAAGAATTTTCAAATTGAATATAAGAAGAATTATTATGAAGAATTATTGCGTTGGGAAAATTTATGTAAGCGCTGTCTTGCGTATCCGGTCTTATTGAATATAAATGATAATGCCGCAAAAGTTTTAAGCGAATTTTTTTTATCAAAGAAAAATAATAGATATGTTTTAAAAAACAATATTGATAAAATCGGAGAAAATGTATGGAAGGAATTTTAATTCCTCAGCAAGTATTTGTAGGCGATACTGCCGAATTTTTATTTCCCATAGATTTCTTTTCAAGTTTTGATCCTTCTGTTTTAACCGGCGGTATATTTCAAATTGAAAAAATAAAACAAAATGAATGTATGAAAATTACCGAAATTAAAATTAAGCGGCAGGATAAAAAAGAATATATTTCAATTATGTTTATTCCGTGGGAAACCGGTAATATTTCATTTCCCGATTTAAGCTGTGCAGGAATATATGATGATATTCCTCAAGTTTTTATCTCATCAATTTTAGAAAAAACCCAAACGGAAGTTTTACAGCCGCCGCGTCCTCCAGTGCTGATGCCGGGAACCATGAGTTTGCTGTATAGCATCGCTGCTGCATGTATTCTTTTTATATTCAGTGCAATATTTATTTTTCAGATAATACGGAGGAGATTTTTTTTAAATTCATTTTTGCATATTCAAAAAAAGCGCGTAAGAATTTTAAATAAAAGTTTAAGACGGCTTCAAAAAAACATAAGCAGTAAAGTGCTGCAAAAGAAAACTCAAGAAGAAATAAATTTATTATTAAAAAATTGGTTAAAAGAATTTGAAGGAGCTGTTAGATTGTATTGTTTTAGTTTAATAACGCAACAAGATATTAAAAACGGTTTTAATGCACTTACATATTCTGAAGTCCTTTTTAAGTTAAAAAAAAAGTTTGAAACTTCCTATGGAATTTATTTTGAGTTTGAAAAAATATTTTTAAATTTGAGGGATATGCGTTTCGGTATGCCTAAATTAATATCAGCCGATGATATGGAAAAAGAATGTATAATTTTTTTAAATAAAATTTTCAGTTTGGTAAAGATTGCGGAAGCTGAATTACATAAAACGGAATCCGTAAAAGAAAAAAAGAGGGTTGTATAAAATGTTCAGTTTTAATTATCCTGTTTTATTTTTGCTATTTTTAATATTTCCGATTTTTTTCTTTTTAAAAAAATCGGGATTGTTTTTTTGTTCGGAATTAAAATTTAATCTATTAAATTGGAACGGTGTTGTCCCGAAAGCAAATCCTTTTTTAAAAACTGCATATTTCCTTTCATATTTTTTTTTATATGCAGGAATAAGTTTTGTAATTATTGCATTGACTGAGCCCGTCGTTTTTAGAAACACGCAAGTATATACCGGCTCAGGAAATTCTATTATGTTTTTAGTGGATATAAGCCCTTCAATGGCTGCGAAAGATATTAGCGGAGAATCAAGAATAGAGAGTGCAAAAAAAATTATTCAAAAATTCGTACATAAATATCATGGAGATTCATTTGGGCTTACGGCTCTTGCGAGTTCTGCGGCACTTATTGTTCCGCCTACGGTTGATCATAATGTATTTTTATCGCGTCTTAATTCTTTATCTATCGGTGAACTTGGCGAGGGTACTGCAATAGGAATGGGTATAGCCGTTTGTGCATTGTATACCGCAAAAACCGTTTCAAATTCATCATATATTATTTTATTGAGCGACGGTGAAAACAATA
The DNA here is from genome assembly GCA_938045195.1 of uncultured Treponema sp. Lineage (GTDB taxonomy): Bacteria > Spirochaetota > Spirochaetia > Treponematales > Treponemataceae > Treponema_B. The sequence goes on along the minus strand of CALINC010000039.1, from coordinate 11,593 downwards.
CGGGCGAGATAAATCCTAAAACGGCTGCTGAGGCTTTAACAAATAAGGGAATAGGATTTTATGTTATCGGTATCGGGAATTCGGGATATACACTTGTTGAATATACCGATAAGAAAACAGGTAAAACATATTCAGGCTCGCTATTTTCGAAATTTGATGAGCGGGAATTAAAAAAAATTGCTCAATACGGAAACGGCAAATATGCTTCCGTAAATTCTACTGAAATGCTTGAAGAAATTTTTCATATAATTTCAAAACAAGTGCCGGCAGCTCAATCCGATTTTATTCAAACCTCTGAAGAAAATTTATCTGCATATTTTTTGATGTCGGCAATACTATGTTTTATTTTTTCATGGTTTATACGCAGAATATTATTAGGTGTTACATTATGATTGAATTTGAAAATGTGTATTATTTGTTTTTAATTTTAGTTTTGATACCTGTTTTAATTTTGTTTTTTATAAATATACGAAAACTGAAAATCTATTACGGAGATGTTTTAAATTCAAAAAAAATTATAAAAAGAATTGAACTGAGAGCATTTTTCTTTTCTCTCGCATGGATATTTTTAGTTTTATCATTTGCATGTCCATTGTGGGGCGCAAAACCGGTTTCAATCCGGAGAAGAGGAACTTCGGTAATATTTGTTGCGGATATTTCAAAAAGCATGACTGCTTCGGATATAAAACCTAACAGACTCGCCGTACAAAAACAATTTTTAAAAATTATTTTAGACCAATTAAAGCGTTCTTCATGCGGCTTGGTTATTACAAAAGGTTCAGGGATTTTATCGGTACCGCTTACCTATGAAAAAAATGCAATTAGTTCTGCAATCGATTCTTTATCGCCGAATATTTTTTCTTCATACGGAACGGATTTGGAAGCCGGCGTTTTGCTTGCGTTAAATTCCTTTGGCGAAAACAGGGGAAACTCTAAAATTATTCTTTTATGTACCGACGGCGGCGAAACTAAAGGTTCTCTTTTATCCGCTGCAGAAATTGTAAAAAAAACCGATGCCGTTTTATTGATTGCAGGTTTCGGAACCGAAACGGAAACAAAAATTTCTGTACTTGATGAAGCGGGCAAGGCTCAGTTTGTGGATGTAAAATTACATGAAGCTCTTTTGTCTAAAGCTGCAAAAATTGCGGGAGACGGCTCAATGTATATTTCCGCATTACAAAACGGTGCCATATCCGAAATTCTTAATGCAATCAATTCCGGCGTTGAAAACGTAGAAAAAATGGTTTATATTCAAGAACCCGTAAAAAGAAATTTTGAAATGCTTTTAATTTCTTTTATATTTATATGCTGCGGAGGTTTATGTTTTTATGGAAAAAATAAGTAAATCTTTTTTTTGCCTGTTTTGCTTTTTATTTTTAGGTTGTACAAAAGAAAATAAAGCTCGCTTAATTATTTTTGAGGGGTATATGGAGTGGAAGCAAAATAATTGGATAAATGCTTCCTCTTCTTTTTTAAATTCTTTTGAGACTGCAAATGAATTAAACAATCGAGTAATAAAGGCGTATTCCGATTTTGGGCTCGGCTCTACTTATGTTATGCAAAATGAAGATACATCTGCTCTTGAGCGGTTTGAGAATATAAAAAAAATAAAAGATGAAAATTTAAATTCTTCACTATATTATCAACATGGAATTATTGCATTTAAGATGAAACATTATGATAAAGCAGCCGAATATTTTAGAAAATCTTTAGAGTATGCTTCTAATAATGTCGATGCAAAAATAAATTACGAATTAAGTAAAAAATATTTAAAAAAACAAAATTCAAAAACACAAACCTTTTCGGAAAAAGGGGAGGGAAGTCAAAAAAATGATGAAGTTTTTGATAAAGCCGTGATGGACCTAATACGGAAAAAGGAGAAAGAAGAGTGGCAAAATACAAATGTAACGGAAAAAGCTCCGCCTGCATACGATTATTAATTTTATTTTTTATAGTTTTTAATTTGTTTTTATACGGTGAAAATAATTTTCCTGTTAATATAGAATATACTGATGAACCTTTATTTATTGATTCATATTTTGCCGTACACATAACATTAAATGAAACCTTGCGGGATTATAAAAATAAATTACAATTTTCCAAACTGCATATAGAAGATCCTTGTCTTGAGTTTATAGAAACGGAAACTGAGAAATTATATAATGGCATCATAATAAAAAATAAATATAAGTTAAAAAAAGCCGGTATTTTTGTTTTAAAACCTAAATTAAAATCAGGTTCTTGGATTATTAAGCTTAAAGACTTTTCAATTACCGTCGAACCTCCTATACTTTCTGCAAAAACGGAATTTAAATGGAAAATTTTTTCTGAAAAAAATAAACAAATTAAAGCTGCATTACAAGGAAAAACATATTTACTTGTTTTAACAGGTTTTTTTTATAATCCTAACACCGAAAAAAATAATCACATTTCTGAAATATTGTGTCAAGCTCCTGAAAATTCAATTTTAGAAGTATGCAGTATCAATGATGTTCCTGTTACACCGCCGCAAGATTATGGTTGGCAAAACCTTGCCTGTTTTTATTGGACACCCATTGCCGTAGGAGAACAGCCGCTCCCTGAACCTAATTTGATTATTAAGGCAAACGATAAGAGCCCTGGGAGAATAATTATCAGCTCAGAAATGATTTTCGTTTATCCTGCGGCTTCTCTGCAAAAAAAAGAAAATACTGAGGCGTTAATCGCAAATGAAAGTTTACGGCATGCCCTAGATAGCAATTCCGTGAAAAAAAATAATCTTAACTTTTTAAATTCCGATTTTGAAATCATTAAAACAAAAGCGGCAAAAATTGCAGACCTTAGACTAAAAGAATCAAAGCAGCTTTTTACGTTTAAGATAAAAAATAATAGGCTCAATATAGAAAAAGAGTTGGGTATAAAAGAATCTTTTACCGTATATCCGGTATTTTTAAAAAAAATCAGTTTTATATTATCGTTTTTCTTTATTTTTCTCAGTTGTTTTGTTGTTGCATTAAATAAAATTAAAAAGCGGAAACTTTTTTCGTTTTCAATTGTTTTGTTTATTGTACCTGCTTTGTTTTTGTTCTGTATACATGCTTATTTGTTTGCGGATTCATACTATCAAAAGGCTGTTTATGTTCCGCAAGATACGAGTACCGTTAATTTTATTTATCATATCCCTGAATTATCGGGTACAGCTGCAAGCGAATTAAAACCGGGCGAAACCGTAATTATCAAAAAGAAAACAGGCTTATGGGTTTATGTTGAAAAAACGGATAAAACCGGCGGTTGGAAACTTATAAAAGATTTTATCATTATAGAGTAATAAAAGGAGTTTTGTATGGCAAAGGATTTCGGTGATATTTTAAAGCAGTGGGACGATATGACGGGGAAGTCTTACGGTAAAAAACAAATAAAAAAAGATAAAAGAAATAAAAAAGTTATCGAGCAGGAAATAAAAGAAGAGCGTAAAAAAAAGGTACATCCGATAGATGCTTGGCTTCGGCATAACGGTATTTATGATAAAGATTCGGTAAATGAAGACGGTGAAATAAATTATGCACAAGAGCGTAGACATTTGCGCAATATGCGCTGCGAAGCTGAAATTGATTTACACGGAATGACTTGTATTGAAGCTGAAGAAGCGTTGAATATATTTTTTGATGATGCGAAACGAAAAGGGATTAGGAAAGTTTTAATAATTCATGGAAAAGGAATCCATTCGGAGGGCGGAGGCGTATTACCGTCTTTTGTGAGAGCGTATTTGGAAAAACAAAAAATAGCAGGCGAAACAGGGCATCCGAAAAATGCGGACGGCGGTTCGGGTTCAACATGGGTTATTTTAAAAAATTAAGTGCTTGCAATATTTTTTATTATGTATATAATATAAAATAAGGGGTAAGTTATGAAATACAGAAGTGCAACTATTGATGATATTAAAGCTGTCAGCGAGCTTCAAAAAAAATATCATGTATCGACGGTAAGTGAAGAAGATAAAAAAGACGGTTTTGTAACTACCGAATTCACTTATGAACAGTTTAAAGATATTATCGAAAAAGAAAACGGGCTTACGATTGCTTGTGATGATGAAGGCAGGGTAGCCGCTTATGCTATGGCAGCCTCTTGGAAGTTTTGGTCTGCATGGCCGATGTTCCAATTTATGATTAAAGATTTGCCTAATGTAACGTATTTGGGAAAAACGCTTACAACGGAAAATTCTTTTCAGTATGGACCGGTATGTATTGATAAAAAATACCGCGGAAAAAACGTAGTGCGTAATTTGTTTGAAACATCAAGAAAAGAAATGCAAAAACGTTTTCCTATAATGATCACTTTTATAAACAAAGCAAATCCGCGCTCTTTTGCAGCTCATACAAAAAAAACAGGGTTTGAAGTTATAAAAGAATTTGACTATAATAATAATCATTATTACGAATTAGGGTATGATATGAGTAAACCTGTAGTAGGTGCGGATGTTTAATCCTTGTGAAAAAATTAAGTATCAGGATTTTCTTTTAATTTTAAAAAACTCTGAAAGTATAAACAGTTTAAATTTTTCAGGACTTGAATTTTATAATATAGATTTTACCGGTAAAAAATTTACAGGCTGTAATTTTTCAAATTCAAAATTTCTAAATTGTAATTGCAGGAATTTAAGGTTACGAATGTGCTTTTTTAATTTTTGCGTAATTAAAAATTCCGATTTTACAAATTCAAATATTCAATTTACTTCTTTCGGAGGGACTGAAATATCGAAAACCGATTTTAAAAATTCCGAATTATTGCATAATAACTTTAACGGAATAAAAACCGAAGCAGTTTATTTTAGCGATTCCGATTTATATAATTCGCACTTTATGTTTGCAGACCTTAATTATACGTTTTTTCAAAATTGTAATTTAAAAAGGACGATATTTTTGCATTCCAAGCAAAATGAAGTTTCTTTTAAATCATCCAATACTCGCGAAGCGGTATTTACCGAAGGAGAATGGCAAGAGTGAAAGTTTATTTTCATTTTTCATCTTCCGTTTTTGCAAATACATATCTTATCGGAAATGAAATTACAAAAGAAGCAATAATAATTGATCCGTGTAAAATTACAGAGACTTTAATTAACCAAATTGAAAAAAATAATTTTAAACTTACTGCCGCCTTTATTACTCATAATCATTATTCTTCTAATGAAAACGGACTTAAAACTATTTTAAAAATTTATTCTCCTGCCGTATATGCGGGAGATTCTTTGGTGGACAATATAAAAACAAATGCTCTGCATGGCGACGGCATGATTGATATTGCAGGCTTTAAAGTAAAATATTTTTTTATTCCGGGCGTTGCACCTGACTCTTATATGTTTCAAATTGAAAACGTTGTTTTTATAGGTACTTCATTATCTGCCGGAATGTTGGGGCAAACTTCCAATATTTATGCGTCAAGAAATTTACAAATCAATTTAAAAAATAAACTCCTTACGTTGCCTGATGATGTAATCATAATGCCTGCATACGGTCCTCTTTCATCGGTAGGTGTCGAAAGAAAATTCAATATGGACCTTTTTAAAACTTTTGAACATCAGCGGATTTTTTAAATGATTGAGCGTTGTTTATTTTTGCCGGATAATTTAACGGCTTTATTATATGAAGAACAAAAATTGATTCAAAATTTACTTGATTTTCCATTTAGAAATACAATTCCTTTTTTTAAAACCGAAAAAGAATTTACTTCGCTTGCTATTTTACCGCCTTTGCAAAAAAACGGTTTTATAATTCGTCCCTGTATTGATTATCTTTCTTGCAAAGATATTGTAGAAAAAGATATGGAAATAAACGGTTTTGTATTGGGAAATGCAGGAAAATACGCAGATATTGTTCTTGCAGAAATTGCAAATTTAAAAAAGCAAACCAAATTATCGGTATTTACAAAACAAGAATGCCGTTCATGGTATTATGCCGATGTCGAAATAAAAAAAGCCGAATCTTCGGAACTTTATTATTGTATAATACGGAATAAGGTTTGGAAGAAAACAAATTAAATTTACGGTAACCCTCTAAAAACTGATGTTTTTAGAGGCTCTCTTTTATAAATTATTGTTAATCGCTATTTTTTACATAAAAATCTACTATTGAACGGCCGTATATGCGTTTGTCTTTTTTTATTAACGACTTAATTGCATCGGGCAAATTCTTTTCTGACGGTCTGTGTATTAAAACTAAGCCTCCGTTCTTAAGTACATTTGATTCCGATATTTTTTCGAGTAATTCCAAATGAAATTTGTACGGAAAAGGCGGGTCGATGTATATTATATCGAAAGATATTTTTGCCCGTTTTATAAAAAGTTCTACGGGCATTTTTTTGCATTCAAGTCTTCTATGAGCCATAGAGATATTTTTTAAAAGAACCGGGAATTTCCCCTCGTCTTTTTCTACAAGATAAACGGGATAAGCCCCGCGGGAATATGCTTCCAAACCGCAGATGCCCGAACCGGTAAATAGATCTAAAAATGAAAGTCCGGTTAAATCGCCTAAAATTGAAAAAACGGATTCACGCATTTTGTCCATAGCAGGTCTGATAATGCCCTTAGGACATTCTACCTGTCTGTTTTTTAAAGTTCCGCCTGTAATACGCATGGTATAATTTGCAACGCTTATCCGAAATTTAACAATTCCGATAATTCATTTTGAGAAACCACATTATAAGAATCGTTTTGAATATCCGTATCTTTGATATTGATATTTATCTTTTCTGTTAATCCTTTATGTGTTTTCCAAATATTTTCCAAACTTTCAATATCAATATTTGATAAAAAATCCGTACCTTTTTTTTCGGTTAACAGTATTTGTAAAATACTCATATATTTTGTCATACAAAAATAAAGGCAATGCATTGAATCCATATAATCCGGAAGATGTATTTGAGGTTCAATCTGATTAAATAGTTTTTTTAAAGCCGAATCAAAGAATAAAATATCACCTATGATTTTTTCTCCAAAAATATCTTTTGTCAAATCAAGCATTAAACCGTTTTTTATCACGTCCAGCATTCGTGTTATTTGAAATAAGTTATCTTGAAAAACTATTTTATGAAGCATACTTTTTCCTGCTAGTTATAATTTAGCCGCTTCAACCATATACCGAATTGAAGTTCCCGATTTATCTTTTATGTGTTTTTCAATTACAAAAATTAAAGAAGTATTACTGTTATCAATAATAATTTTTTTTATCGTGTAGTCTTTTACACCTGCACGGGTTTTTCCTTTTTGCCCTATTTCTCTTTTTATCTTTGAACCGTTCGGTTTTACTATTTCACACGTAATATAAAAAGAAGTTTCAAATCCGGATTTCCTATCTTTATGGAGTATAACCGTATATTCATCGTCAGTTTCAAAATCCCGAAATATAAGGGTATTTTCATTTATTGTCGTATCTGTGGAAACATAAACGGCTCTGCCTTCATTTTTTTGTTTAATATTCCATTTAGTAAGAGAATAATTTGCTCTATCTAAAAGAGATAAAAAAACATTTTTACTGTCTTTATCGGCAGTTTCGGAAGACGGACTTGTTTTGAATGTACCCGACGGCAGAAATTCATTTTTAACAATATCAATACAGAAAATTTCCGCATACGCTCTGTAAGTTTCATCAGTTAATCCATGTACCCCGAAAGCAAATTTACTGCCGTCCGGCGAAAATCCTAAATTTACAAAATTTGCAATGTCTCCTGCATATACAAATAAGCTGCAAATTATAAATACACAACTTAATAAGGTTTTACGCATAAGAACCCCCTCGATAGTTCTAGTATCGGGTTTTCAAAAAAAAACTTAAACATTTGCAAATTTTTAAGTTGAGATATAATTTTAATATGCTATCGTTTTTTTTGATAAGAGGGCGGAACTTATGGCTGCAACGGCTTTACCTTTTCCGATGATGCCTAAACCTTCCCCTGTTTTTGCCTTTACAAAAACTCTTTCGGGTTCTACTTTTAAAATTTCTGCAAGCGATTTTCTAATTTCATTTCTATAGGGTAGTATTTTCGGCTCTTCAATAAGAATGACGCTGTCTATGTTTTCAAGCTGCCATCCTGCAGCCTGTATTTTTTCCCAAGCGGTTTTGAGGAGCATTGCAGAATTTGCGTTCTTCCAAGTTTTATCTTCAGGCGGGAAAAATTCGCCTATGTCTCCCATTCCGCATGCCCCTAATAACGCGTCGGTTACGGCATGTAAAAGGACATCTCCGTCTGAGTGCGCCGCTTCACCCTTTTTAAACGGAATATGAACCCCGCCGAGTAAGAGCTTTCTGCCGCGTACAAGTTTGTGTAAATCATAACCTAGCCCCGTACGCATTCCAAATCTTCCTTAAAAGTTATTTTTTTGTTTGCCGTTTCGCCTTTACAAATAAAAACTTCTCCCGCAAAGTCCGAATAAATTTCACTATCATCCGTGTATTCTTTTTCGGTTTTTGCGGCAGATTTATGTGCATGCAGTAATTTGTTAAATTTGAAGCCTTGCGGAGTTTGTGCGGCATATACTGCACTTCGTTTTAAGTGCGTAATAATTTTTCCGGTTTCGTCTGCTATTTTCGGAGTGTCGGTTACAGAAAGGCATGGCACTACAGCTTCATTTTTTTCCAACAATGAACAAACCTGCCGAATTAAACTTGTGCTTACCCATGGTCTTGCTCCGTCGTGGATAAGTACATAATTGGGTACGCAGCCGGAATTACTTAATTTTAAAAGTGCATTAAAAACCGATTTTTGACGGGTTTTGCCGCCTGCCGTAAAAATAGGCTTTGTATTATTTTTTTCAACGGCAGCTTTTATCCGTCTGTCTGAAAAAACAAGTTGTTCAGCCTTTTGTAAATCGGTTTCGGGAACTGTTATAATTACGGAATTGAATATATTTGTATTTAAAAATTTAAAAAGACATTCTGAAAGTACCGAAACGCTTTCATCGGTTTCGGGTAAGCGGCAATATTCTTTTTTGATGCCGTCTCCGCCGTTATTCATTCTGCGTGAATTCCCGGCAGCTGTAATAACGGCAGTGAATTCCCGTTTAGTCGTCATCATACATATCCGAACCGTCTAAATCGTCATCAGTTTCATCATCATCATCATCATCATCATCGTCATCGTCATCATCATCATCGAGGTCTTCTTCAACTATGTCATCGTCAGCGAATTCATCATCCTCATCATATATTAGTGATGATTTTTTCGCCGGTAGGGAAGAGTCTCCTAAAGGTTCCAAATGCGAGTGTATAACGGCTTCCGTTTCGGCTTTAGAAATTTTCATAGCAGCAGCAATTTCATCTTGAAAAATTCTATATGCCGAATCATATAATTTTCTTTCTTGAATTGGAAGCTCTTTTGTTTTGCTCCGCTGATAAAGAGAGCGTACTACCGACGCAGTGTTTAAAATTTCTCCGTTTTTAAAAAGATCCATATTCATTTGATACCGTGCTTTCCAATCTATAGGAATAGGTTCAAATGTTTCAGTTAAAAATTTTAAAGCAGCTTCAGCTTCAGCCTTTGTTACTATCCGTCTAATTCGAAGGCGCTCTACACCTGTAACGGGTACCAGTACCGTCATATCGGATTCAGACAAATAGATAACATAATAATCGATTACTTCACCTGCAATTTCTCGTTTAGTAATTTCTGTAATTGTTCCAACTCCCTGACCGGGGTAAACAATAATTTCCTTTACGGAAAAACCGAATTTTTTACTCATATTTTAGTATTATACCATAAAATTATTTTTTATGGAAGCACTAATAAAACGGATATTTTATAAAAATTCATCTGGACAAAATATTCATTTTTATATAAAATATCCTAACATCGGAGTTACCATACATGTACAAAGACGACTTTCCGCTTATTTCGGAAAATAAACATATTCACTATTTGGATTCTGCCGCAACGGCTCAAAGGCCGCAGGCTGTTATTGACGGGCTTGTAAATTACTTTAAACACTCAAACGGAAATGCCGGGCGCGGGTCGCATTCGCTTGCTATTGCTTCTTCTATTGTAATAGAAGAAACCCGCAAAAAAGTTGCTTCTTTTATCGGTGCAGAAAATGCTGAAAATATTGTTTTTACAAAAAACTGTACGGAAGCTCTTAACATAATTGCTTATTGCTATGCTGTTCCTTTTTTAAAAAAAGACGATGAGATTCTACTTGCAATTTCAAATCACCATGCCAATTTGGTAACATGGCAGTTTGCCGCAAAACAAACCGGAGCAAAACTAAAATATGTATATCTTAATAAAGACGGCAGTCTTGATATGCAGGATTTTAAAACAAAACTTTCGGCAAAAACAAAAATAGTTGCACTTTCTTCTGTGGTAAATGCAACGGGTATAATCAATCCGGTAGATGAAATAATAGCACTTGCTCATAAAACTGGAGCCGTAACCGTAATTGACGCGTCGCAGTCAATTACTCATTTTAAACAAAATGTCAAAAAAATGAATTGCAGCTTTTTAACTTTTTCGGGGCATAAACTTTTTTCGGCATTCGGCGTAGGCGTTCTCTACGGAAAAAAAGATCTCTTGGAAAAAATGCCGCCTTTTTTATACGGCGGAGATATGATAAACTTTGTTACCGAAGAAGACGCGGAATTTAAAGATTCACCGCATAAATATGAAGGCGGCACACTTGACGCTTCTGCAATAGCTTCATTAAAATTTGCTATTGAATATGTTGAATCTATCGGTTACGGAACAATAGCCTCCGTAATTCATGAACTTGATTCCTATGCAATTTCAGAATTAAAAAAATTGGACTTTATAGAAATGTACTGTACTGCGGCACCGCAACGGGCAGGTATAATTGCATTTAATGTAAAAGATGTGCATTCTCACGATACGGCTTATATCTTAAATGAATATGGGGTTATGGTAAGAAGCGGGCATCACTGTACGCAGCCTCTAATGAATTATCTCGGCATTAACTCATGCTGCCGTGTAAGTTTTTCAATCTTTAATACAAAAGAAGATATTGACATTATGATAGAGGCTCTAAAAAAAGTAAACAGTGTTTTTAACAAGAGGTAACAAGATGGATACAATGAATATAGATACTATGTACCAAGATATGATTTTGGAGTACTCACGCAAAAAAGAACATTGCAGGGAACTTGCCGGAAATGTGAAAATTGAGCGGGGGCATAATCCCTCTTGCGGTGATGATTTAACGCTTCTGTTAAAACAAGACAATGGTATTATCGAAGACGCGTCTTTTTTAGGAAAAGGCTGCGCAATTTCGACGGCTTCAACAAATATGCTTATTGAATTAATTAAGGGAAAGCCCATCGAAGCGGCAAAACAAAAAGTTTCAATCTTTTTTAAGATGATGAGCGGCGAGGCGGTGTCTGAAGAAGAAAAAGAAACATTAGGCGACGCTCAAATCTTAGAATATTTTGCGCAAATGCCTGCACGCATAAAATGCGCAACGCTTTCGTGGCATTCGGCAAAGGTTTTATTGGGTTAATACAAAGAAACAAGGCGGCACAATCTCCGCCGGCTTAAAACAGAGAAAAAATATTTAAGCCTTTATTTTTATTCGTGCGGAGGGTTTAATACCCTGTTGCTGCGCAACGTACGCTCTGCG
>CALINC010000038.1 GCA_938045195.1 uncultured Treponema sp. | reverse complement strand
CGAGCGACATACAGGCAAAAATTTTACCGGATATGTCGCACAATATTAAATGCGGGAACAGCCTTATCGGAACAGATTACTACACGGGTAAGGATTTAACACTGTTCGGCATCGAGGAACAACGCAAGGTGAACGCCTTTGACTGGGATGCTCAGTTCCCGGGCATATTTGCAGACGGTGGTTTTGATTGCGTGATTGGGAATCCGCCGTATGTAAAAGAATATACCGATACAGGCTGCTTTGAAGGTTTGCATAATCATCCTTGCTATCAAGGAAAAATGGATTTGTGGTATTTTTTCGGATATCAAGCGATTCGGTTTGCAAAAGAAAACGGATTAGTCGGATTTATCGCACCGAATAATTGGATAACAAATGCGGGGGCTTCTTTGTTTAGGGATTTTGTATTGGATAATGCAAAGATAGTAACGTATACGGACTTCGGCAATTACAAGGTATTTGAAACCGCCGCAATTCAAACAATGATATACATTATGCAAAAAACGCAAATGAATGAATGTTATTCGGTTGAATATTCGCGACTTAATAATGCCCACGCCGAACTGTCCGAAGTGCTTGATTTTTTAGCGGGGAACGGAGAAGAAAATATAACCCGATTTGAAGCGGAAATTACAAAAGAGGCTTGCTAGGATAAATACATTCTCTTTTTGAATAATAAAATTTTTGCCGTTCTTGAGCGTATATAAAGAGAGAAGTAACACTGCCTTTGAAAGTAAAGAAATTACGACAGGTATAGATGTCCATCAAGATTTTTGTAATAAAGCATCAGCTCTAACATTAGGTGATGAAAATCTGCAAGGTACAGGTATATTCAATCTTTCGATGGATGAATATAATGCACTCAATTTATCGTCCGAAGAAAAGGAATTGGTAAAACCTTTTTACACTTCGACAGAGTTACATAAATATTACGGCAACGCAAATAATAAACTATGGGTGATATATACAACGTCAAAGTTTAAAAATAAAAGCGAAATGAAAGCATATCCAAATCTCAAAGCGCATCTTGACAAATTTATCCAAGTGATTACATCTGATAATAAACCGTATGGGTTGCACCGTGCGCGGGATGAGAAATTTTTCAGAGGAGAAAAGATCGTTTCATTACGGAAAACAGCGGAACCGTACTTTACCTACACTGATTTTGATTGCTATGTTTCACAGAGTTATAATGTTATTAAAACCGAACGGTTCAATCTTAAATTCTTAACCGCCATATTAAATTCCAATGTGATTAAGTTCTGGCTGCGCTATAAGGGAAAAATGCAAGGGGATAACTTTCAGGTAGATAAAGAACCCCTGCTTGAGTTACCTTTGATTGTCCCAACAGAATCGGAACAGGCACATTTAAGTGTGTTGGTTGACCAGATGATTACCGCACAGGAACAGCTGAACAGTGCAATATCCGATTCTGATAAAAAATTCTTACAACAGTGGGTTGACATTTTAGATAAGCAGATAAATACTGTTGTATATGGGCTGTATGGGTTGACGGATGATGAGGTGAAGATTGTGGAGAGGGAAAGATGATAGGATATATAGTTATAAACATGCATATAAGCATATTTAAGGAGTAAACATGGCAAAAATCTTTATTAGTTATTGTCACGATGATGAAAAATTTATGACAGAATATTTGATTCCGCTTTTTAATACTTTACAGCAAGAGGACAGAATTGAGTTTTTTTATGATAGAAAACTTAGATCTGGGGGAGAACTCTTTGAGACTCTTGATTTTCATATGAAAGACAGTGATATAGCTATCTTATTATTGTCAAAATCATTTTATAATTCCGAAAATTGTAAGAAAGAAAAGAATACTTTTTTGAAACGAAAGCAATTAGATGGAATTTATGTATTACCGTTGATAATCTCTGAATGTGATTGGCGTAACGATATTTCGATCTCAAAAAATTTACTGTTAAATACGGATGGCAAAAATTTAACATCTCTAACTGAAGAGCAATTAAAAAACGAACTGCAGAAAATAAAGGTACGATTAATTTCAATAAAAGATGACATCGAAATATTAAAACAACTTAAAACAATTAAAGCACAAGAATTTAGTAATTTCTTAGAAGATACGGATATATTTAAAACATCTCACCGATCTAAAAACACTCTTTTACTATCGGATATATTTATCTATCCTCAATTAAGAAAATATAGGATTGATGAAGATGAAGACATTGATTCGAGAGATATATTCACTGAATCAAAGGACTATAAATATATTTTTATTCATGGAGATGATCAAGCCGGGAAAACGGCTTTATTAAAGAAATTTGTTCAAAGTTTATTGGGGAAATATTTTATACCATTCTATTTTTTACCTGAAGAAGATTTTGACGGACATATTTTTAATATACTTGTAAAAAAATTTAAACAGATGTTTGTAACAGAATTTTCCGATGAAGAAATAACACGTTTCCTAATGGAAAATAAAGAAAAAATTATTTTGGTTTTTGATGATTTTCATAGAATTAATAATAAAAAAAAGATAATTGAAAAACTATTTATTTTTTCAAAAATTATATGTACTGTTGATTTAATCTACAATCTTGATGTGGAAATAAATACTATTCACAACCAAATAGTTAGGTTCGCTATCAAAGAATTTTCTCCCAAGAAAAGAGATGCTTTAATTAAGAAATGGCTATATCTTGATGAAGATATAAAAACTGCTGAAGAGCCTGAAAAAGTAAAACAAATTGACAAAAAGGCAGAACAAATCGAAATTATTACTGGAAAATCTCTAAATGGTGGAATAATGCCTGCTTATCCTTTTTTAATTCTATCAATTTTAAGTAATGTGGAAACATTACATCGACCTCTTAACCAACAAATCACTTCTTACGGTTATTGCTATGAAGCATTGATAATTATTGCATTTACAAAAATAGGATTAAAAACAGATGATGAAATTGCTGGGTGTATTAATTTTCTTTCTCATTTTGCTTATAAATTGTTTAAAGAAGAGACCTATGAAAGTAATGCCGATGAATTTGAATCCTTTTTGGCGAACTATGAAGAAAAAATTGCTTTACCTTTTAAAAAGGAAATTTTTATTAAGAAATTAAAAAAGAGTCGCTTACTTATAAAAACTTCATTAGGAACCTATAGATTTGATTATAAATACATCTATTATTACTTTGTTGCAAAATATTTATCAGATAACAATAATGTTGCTCTATCAGAAATAAAGTCTTTATGTACTAATATTCATAAAGACGAAAATGCTTATATTATTATTTTTTATTCTCATAATAATAAGTCAGATGAATTTTATAAAATACTATTAGATGAAGCAGATAGCGTTTTTACTACAAATGAGATTGTTTCATTAAATAAAGATGATACAAAATTTTTTGATACAAGTTATAAAGCAATTCTTAATGTAGCGCTACCAAATAAAAATCATAATTATAAAGCGGAGCGTGATAAACGATTGGAGATAAAAAGTGAGGAAGAATACTCAGAATCTCATGAAAATTCATTGGACGATTCAACTGATGACTACCTGAAAAATTTAAGAAAGTCTATAAAACTTGTTGAGGCGATTGGATTAATAGCAAAAAACAGATGTACCTCTATTGAAAAATCAAAAGTGAAAGAATTGTTATTAACAGCAATTAATCTTAATCTTCGAGGACTTGATTCTTTTTTCTGTCTATTTAAAAACTATGATGTTCAGACTGAGTTTATTAATTTCTTCGCAGAGGCAATAAAGGAAGAGATCTTGAGAGAGCAGGAAACCGATTATGAGAAATGTAAAAAAATTGCTCGTAACTTTTTCTGGGGAATGAATTTTTTATATGTTTATATCATTATACAAAAAACAGTTCATTCTATTGGTTCTGAAAGAATAATTCCTTTTATGAAGGATATTGTAGATAATGATTTAACACCGGCGAATGGATTAATATTGGAAGGGATAAAGATTATTTATGGTAAGAATATCGATAAAACTCACTTATTTCAATATATCAAGAATAAAAATACTTCTGAATTAGCAAAGACTATTTTAAGGATATTTGTTGTTGATTTTTGCAAAATGCATCCAATTAAAAATTACTCAGATATACAGCAACTCAGTGATAAAATGCAGATAAATATTGAGAAAATAAGGAAAAGATAAATACTTTTAATGTATTGCAGGGGGGGTATGTTAAGCAAGAGTGCAGAATTAATTTTGAAGATATTTACAACAATATGGTATAATTTATAATCCTAGAGAATATACCGAAGGTGATTTTCACGTATCTAAAAAATTCATTTGCGCTTCCGTATGAAACCAATGTTCGCCCCTATCAAAAACCGTTAAGCTCGCGTTTATTGTATGTGCAAAATTCGTCATTGTTTCCAAAGAAGTCATGTCGTCTTTTTTACCGTAAAGAATGCCGGTAGGAATGTTCCATGTTATAGGATTGTT
>CALINC010000037.1 GCA_938045195.1 uncultured Treponema sp. | reverse complement strand
CAATATACGATGTTTGCCGATGAGGCAAACTCGCCGGATAAACAGTTAGGCAGAATTCCTGCCGAACTGTTTATCACAACTCCCAGCTGCGACTTTAAATATACCATATTTCATATTTTCTATTCTATAGATTTTAAATACGATAACCGTATAAAGTGCTAAAAATCATCCGATTTTAAGAATGAACACAGAGATGCCGTAAAAAAGATTATGGGCAAAATTTCAAAAAAAACGGTTCCGACAGGAATATTCTTTATGCTTAATGAATACATCACGATGAATCCAAAATAATTCATTGATTGCACTAAGGCTAAAATATATAATGACAATACGCCCAAAACAAATAATACCATATACGTTTTACGCGTTTTATGCCAAACCAGTATTGCAAAAAAAAGAGCTATGGCTCCTACTACGAGTTTTATAAACAATACAACCCCATAATAAGGCGGTATAAATGCTTGTATGTTATTCATATTTTCCTCCGTTTAAGTTTTTATTTCTTTTCCGTAACACTTCGGCTTTAATTTTTCCCTCATAACCTTGGTCTGAAGGTTCATAAAAAATAGAACCGTTAAGATTATCTGGAAGATATTGCTGACTAACCCAATGTCCCGTATAATTATGCGGATAAAGGTATCCCTGTCCATGCCCTAAATCTTTACTGTCGCGGCTTGGGTCCTTTAAGTGATTAGGAACTTCGGCATCTTCTTTTTCTACTTTTGCCAAAGCCTTAAAAAAGGCTTCCGCACTGTTGGATTTAGGACAGGTCGCCAAATAAAGAGCCGCATGGGCTAGATGGTATCTGCCCTCCGGCATTCCTACGCGGTCAAAGGCATCGGCAGCTCCGGCGACCACACTGATTGCTCCCGGAGAAGCAAGCCCAATATCTTCGCAAGCCGCAATAAGCATACGTCTAAAAATAAAATGCGGGTCTTCTCCTGCGGCTATCATTCTTGCGAGCCAATACACGGCTGCATCGGGATCGCTGCCGCGGATAGATTTTATAAATGCACTAATTATATCATAGTGATAGTCGCCGTCCCTGTCATAAAGCACAACCCGCTTTTGAATACTTTCCTCTGCCGCTTTAAGCGTAATTTTTATAGAAGAACCCGCTTCGGGAGGCCAGCTTTCGGGGCTTGTTTCGACGGCAAGTTCTAAGGCATTCAGCAAGCTCCTTGCATCTCCTGCCGCAGTGGAAATTAAGTGTTCCAATGCGCCTCTTTCAAATTCGACTTTCCAATTGCCGTAGCCCCGTTCGGTATCATTAAGAGCGCATTCAGCTGTTTTATACAAATCTTTCTCAGTTAATGCGTTCAGCATAAAAACTCTGCTCCGGCTGACAAGTGCTTTATTCACTTCAAAAAAAGGATTTTCGGTTGTAGCACCGATTAAAATAACGGTGCCGTTTTCAACCCAAGGTAGAAGAGCATCCTGTTGAGAGCGGTTCCAGCGGTGCACCTCGTCTACAAAAAGAATGGTACGTTTCCCGTATAGATTTTTGCTTTCGTCGGCTTTTGCCACAGCGTCGCGTATGTGCTGAACACCTGAAAGCACAGCATTTAAACTGAAAAAATTGCTTTTTGTGGTATTGGCGATAACACGGGCAAGCGTTGTTTTACCCGTACCGGGTGGACCGTAGAGGATTATGGAAGAAAGCCTATCTGCTTGGATTGCACGGCGTAAGAGCCTGCCTTCGCCGACAATATGCTCTTGCCCTATGTATTCGTCCAACGTACGCGGACGCATACGGGAGGCAAGCGGCTCTTTGTTTTTATCGTGTAAAGCACTTTCTTGAAATAAATCCGAATTATTCACGGTTCCATTCTTTAGTGTGGGCAGAATAAAATGCCCAAAGACCTGTATTTCTTTCCGTAGAGGCAGCCGCAGCACCTACAAAAAGCGAATATGTTTCGGCATTGCCTACGGCAAAAACCGGACTAATGGTATAAGAACCCGTAACGGATTGATATTGGCTTAGACATTCGGGAGGCGTTGTAGAATCTTTAGTCCCCGGGTTAAGCTCTTTTGCATCGGTAAGACTGTCCGTCTCTGTTAATTGAATTTCGGTATAGCCTTGTTTACATCCTATTAAAACGGTATTTCTGCTTGCAAAATAAAAGATAGAGAAAGGGGTTGTTTTTTCTACTTTTTTTTCGCTCCATCCGCTTCCGTTAAAATAATAAAGAACAGCCTTATCGGTTAACACAAAGATAGAGTTGGCATTTTTTCCTTTTGAAGCCGATATTATTTTTCCTTTTATGGGAGCCCCCGTAAAAGCAGTTCCATCTTGTAAAAAAAGCCCCTCAGTAGTTGCAAAATAATTTCCGGCGGCACCGGTCAAAATTTCCGTATTTTCAGCATTTTTTTCATCTTTCTTTAATGCTTTTATTTTGGATACGGACGTGCCGGTTATTTTATAAACAGCGGATTCACCGGCTTCCACTCCTGTGCCGAATACAATGGAATCGCCGAAAACCATTTTTATATTTTCGCTGCCCGGCACAGATGTCCAGCTGCCGCCGGTTGTACGGAATTTAACGGTACCGTTCGCTCCTACTCCGAAAAGATTCATACCGTCAGTTGCAATCCCTTGAATTAAATTACCCGGCGAACCGATAGATGTCCACTTACCGGTAGAATTACTTTTTTTGGTGTAAACGGCTTCACCATTTGCCGTATAAATATCGCTGCCTATGCGGGCAAATCCCACAATGGAACTTTTTACGGAAAAATCTTTTAGTTTTACTTCTTGCTCTATAGCATAAAAAATAGGTTGATTTTTACACGATACAAGGAAAACCGCCGTTAAAAATACTGCCGCTATAGTCATTAAAAATTGCATAAATCCATTTTGCTTCATTTACATTCCTCCAAATTAAAAGTGATACCTTGCGGCAAAGTTTACGGTTAAGATATTTCCTATACGGTTATGACTTGTATTTCGGTACCATTGCGGTAAAATACTCCATGACACACCTCCGCCAAATGACCATTCAGGAGAATACTGATAATAAACACCGGCTTCCGGTCTAAAAATCATTCCAAAATATTTTGCCGTATTGCCGCTATAAGACTGAAATGCGCCGCCTATTCCCATACCTATCGGGAAACGCCATTTTCCGGTTGCAAATGTGTACGCCATATCAAATGTAATGGGTACTGCAAAATAGAGATTTTTTGCTAAAGTGGGATAAAATTGAAAGCTGAGACTTCCTCCGAGAGAAAATCCGTTTAGAACATAATATCCGAAACCGACATTGATAGTCCCGCCGGGATAAATACGCGGTTTGTTTGCAAATTTATCTCTTGATGTATTAAATAGCGGCACGCCGAGTGAAAGCCCTATTTTCATAAATTTATCACCTTGACGTACAGGTTGAAAAACAATAGAGCCGTCAATCCCCTTATTACCATGCTCCGAACTGCTTTCTTCCGCAAAAGACGGGAAGCAAAAAGCCGTAATTATACATAAAAATAAAATAACTCGTTTCATCGTAACTAATATACCTCATTTTTTACCGAATTGTCTATATGCAAGTCTTGCAAAAAAACCGATTATATTATAGAATGGTCTATGTAGCTTACATAATCTGAAAAACAAATTTAGAAAATAATAGTTACTTGTACATACGGAGGAAAAAATGAGTGCAAAAATTATTGACGGTTTTCAAATAGCCGCAGACTTACGTGCAGATGTTGCAAAAGAAGTTGAAGAACTCAAAAAAAACGGAATACAGCCCACGCTGGCTGTTATTCTTGTAGGCAACGATCCTGCCTCGCAGTCTTATGTAAAGGGAAAAACAAATGCGCTTCATGAAGTAGGAATGAACGATAGAACTTTCCGTTTGCCGGAAACAACGGCGCAAGCCGAATTGCTTAAGCTGATTAAAGAGCTGAATTCGGATACGCTTGTAAACGGCATTTTGGTACAGCTCCCGCTGCCTAAACAAATAGACCCCGATTCCGTAATTGCTGCGATAAGTCCGGAAAAAGATGTAGACGGTTTTCATCCGGTAAATGTAGGCAAACTGCTTTTGGGACATGAAACTTTTATTCCTTGCACACCGCACGGTGTTATTCACTTACTAAAAAAAACAGGTGTAAAAACGAAGGGTGCAAATGCGGTAATTGTAGGGCGTTCAAATATAGTGGGTAAACCTCTTTCGGTTCTTATGATGAATAAAGAAGTAAATGCTACGGTTACCGTTTGCCACAGCGGTACCGAAAACTTAAAAGAAATTACAAAACGCGCGGATATTTTGGTTGCCGCAATGGGTAAGCCTAAATTTATCACGGCAGATATGATTAAAGAAGGGGCTGTTGTAATTGATGTCGGTGTAAATAGGATTGATGACAGTTCAAAGAAGAGCGGGTTTAGGCTGGTAGGTGATGTTGATTATGAAGCCGCTAGTGAAGTTGCTGCTGCAATTACTCCCGTTCCAAAAGGCGTAGGACCTATGACAATAGCAATGCTGGTAAAAAATACGCTTATTGCGGCAAGACGCCAGAATAATATAGAATAATTTTTTTTCAATAAAACAGGATAAGGGTTTCGGTATTGCTATTTACGTATATTTGTTTGTACCGGAACCCGTCCGTTTAATCCGCTTAAATAATTCTTCTCTGTCAATGATAAAATATAAAGGTCTTCCGTGCGGGCATAGAGGTTCGGGAAGAGCGAATGTTTTTACAGCGATATTATATGCGGAAACAGGGTCGATGATGTCGCCGTCTTTACAAGCGGCACGGCATGCGGAAGTTGCAAGAATATGATGCATGAGACCTGCGGGGTCTTTTCCTGCTCCCGCTAAATCTTCGCATAAGTTTTTTTCGGTTCCATGCCATCGTATAGGCACGGCATTGATAATCCATAAACCCTTTTTTTCTTCGCGAATATTAAAACCGGCTTTGCGTAATTCTTCAAGATTAATCCGTATTATTTCATCGTCTTTTTCAGATTCGGTTTCAATTTTATAAGGAATTAAAAGCTCTTGAGAAGAACCTAAGTGTTTTTTTAAATCTTCAAAAATAATCCTTTCATGCGCTGCGTGTTGGTCAATTATATAAAGTGCATCATTTTTTTCGACAGCTATAAAGGTTCCGCAGAATTGCCCTAAAAATTTAAAATCGGCACGGGGCAGGTCGGCAGGCGGAGCTGTGGTGCTTGAAAAAAATGTATCGTGCTGCAGCGTATATGCTATACCGGTATCGTTGACTGTTTCTTTCATATATGGACTATCCGAATGTTTATTGCTATACGCCGGATTGAATTCATATTCCGTATTATTTTGCAAACGGCTCATACTGTTATTTTGCATTTGCGAATAACCGGAGCTTTTTTCGCTCCACGGATAACGGGCAACGGGTTTCAGTTCCGTTTGGCCGAACTGCAAGGGCGGGGTAAAATCCGGTGAATATTCATTATTTTTTAAAAGGTCGGAAACCGTTTTTTGTTTGTAAAACGCACTTATGGCGGAACTTACGGCGTGGTGAATTTCTTTATAATCTTCAAAGCGGGCTTCTTTTTTTGCGGGATGAATATTAAAGTCTACCCGTTCCGGATTTACCGTTAAAAATAAGAATACGGCAGGAAAACCGCCGTTTGGAAAATAGCCTTCCGCTCCGTATGTAATTGCCTGCACAAGTCCGTATTCATTTATGCGTCTTCCGTTTACAAAAATATAGATATTCCGCTTGTCGGAACGGACAACCGCCGGGCTGCCTGCAACAGCGCAGAAAGAAAAGCCGTCTCCGGCTTGGTTAAGTTCATAAAAAAGTTCTGCAGGTTCCTTTAAATTCATAGCTGCAATACATCTTTCTTTTAAAGAATTATGCGGCGGTAAGATAATCTTATTTATTCCGTCTGCAGAATACCGCATTTCTATATTAAAATGAGGCAGTGCTTTTTCGATAAATATTTGCTTACATTGCCCTGCTTCATATTGCGGTCTTTTTAAAAATTTTTTCCGTGCGGGGAAATTTTCAAAAAGATTTTTTACTTCGATTACCGTGCCGCAGTTTAAGCGGTCGGGTATAATTTTTGAAAGAGAGAGTTTCCATGCAGCAGGACCTTGACGGGTACTGATAATTTCGAGTGAAGCAACTGCTTGTATTGAAGAAAGTGCTTCGCCGCGAAAGCCCAAACTTTTTAAATGAAGCAGGTCTTCCGCTTCCGATATTTTGCTTGTAGTATGAGTACATGTGCAAATTTCCAAATCTTCTTTTGTCATACCGCAGCCGTCGTCGCATACACGCACCGAATCAATTCCGCCGTTTGTTATTTCAAGCGTAATTTTTGAAGCACCTGCATCTATAGAGTTATCTAAAAGTTCCCGTACTACGGAAGACGGCCGTTCAATAACTTCCCCTGCTGCAATTTTGCTTGCGGTTTCTTTTGATAATTGTTTTATCGGTTTGTATTCAGGACTATACATTGTTATTCTTTCTCTAAGGAATCGAATAGACCCAACTCAGGCTCTTCATCGGGCTGTACCGGTTGGTTTAATAAAACTTCAATCTTACCTTCCATTTTATCTATATCTTTTTCGAGTCCCTTGGCAAGTTTAACCCCCTCTTCAAAAAGCGATAAGGCTTTTTCAAGAGGAACATCCTGATTTCTTATTGCCTCAGTAATTTTTTCAAGGCGTTCAAGTCTCTCCTCAAATTTTTTCATATTGCAGATACCCTTATATTTTGTTTTATTCTTTTTGAGAAAGACCTGCGTTCATCGATTTTAAAAAGGCTTCGTTATTTTTTGTTTTATTCATTCTATCGATAAGGAATTCGATAATATCCGTATCTTCCATCGGATTGATGAATTTGCGCAAAACCCACATCAGTTGAATTTCTTCGTCGGTTAAAAGCAGTTCTTCTTTTCGAGTACCGGAACGCTTAATGTTAATTGCGGGGAATAAGCGGCGGTCTGAAAGTTTTCTATCAAGATTTACTTCCATATTGCCTGTACCTTTAAATTCTTCAAAAATAACTTCATCCATTTTGCTGCCGGTTTCAATAAGAGCCGTAGCAATTATCGTTAAACTGCCGCCTTCTTCGATGTTACGTGCAGCACCGAAAAAGCGTTTGGGTTTATGAAGCGAATTGGAATCGACACCGCCTGAGAGTACTTTACCCGATGTCGGCATCGTCTGGTTATAAGCCCGTGCTAAACGCGTAATGGAGTCTAAAAGAATAACGACATCTTGTTTATGTTCGACAAGTCTTTTGGCTTTTTCCAAAACCATCTCCGCCACTTGAACATGGCGTGTTGCCTGTTCGTCAAAAGTTGAAGAAATAACTTCGGCATTTACGGTGCGTTCCATGTCGGTAACTTCTTCGGGGCGTTCGTCTATTAAAAGAACAATTAAGTAGACTTCAGGGTGATTTGCCGTAATAGCGTTTGCTATTTTTTGAAGCATAATTGTTTTACCGGTTCGAGGCGGTGCCACAATCAAACTTCGCTGACCTTTTCCGATAGGGCAGAATAAATTCATTATTCTGGTAGAAATTTCTTGAGTTGTAGTTTCAAGGTTAAGTTTTTCTTTAGGATAAAGCGGCGTTAAGTTATCAAACGGAATGCGACGTTGAGATTTTGCAGGCTCCTCAAAGTTTACGCTTTCAACGCGTAAAAGAGCAAAATAGCGCTCGCCTTCTTTAGGTGAACGGATTTGTCCGTAAACGGTATCGCCTGTTTTTAGGCTGAATAATCGGATTTGACTCGGTGAAACATATACGTCGTCGCTCCCCGATAAATAGCTGTTTTGCGGTGAACGCAAAAAGCCATAACCGTCCGGTAAGGTTTCCAAAGAACCTGAAGCAAAAATAGTCCCGCCGCGGCTTGTATGATTTTTGAGGATATGAAAAATAACTTCCTGTTTTTTCATAAGGGAAATTTCGTCTTCCGGGACACCGTATTGAACAGCCATATCCCGTAAATCATGCATACGCATTTTTGTTAAATCGTTAATAACTATTTTAGGTATATCTTCCGAATTTGCAGGGGGTATGTTTTGTTCGGTTTCAATGTCAGTAATTTCTTTAGGCTGGTGTTTTTTGATTTGTACCTGCGGTCTTCTTATCATTCGAGGAGCGGTACCTGCTTCTTCGCTTTTTCTTTTGCCTCTCGGCCGTATAATAACTTTTTTCTCGGCTTGTACTTCTTGAGGTTCATTCTGCACTGTTTGCTCCGGCACTTCTTGTATTGTTTCTTCAGATACAGATTCCTCCTGCCGGTATTTGTTTTCCCGTTCTTCCGTTTTGCATTCTGCGGCAGGATGCACTTGTTCCGATAATTCTGTAGAAACGAAAAGGCTTTCTTCAGAAACTTCAGGTAAAGTTTTCTTTTTTCTAATTGTCATTAGATTTTTCTCCTAGTAACTTTAACTTTATATCATTCTATATAAAATTCACTATTATTTCGGCAATAAACCTAAACAAAGATTTAAAATAAAATGATTACTCGCAGTTATTGAATAGACCTATAGTCTAGCAAATTTGTTTTTTTTTGTCAAGTCCCGCATTTTCATTGTCAAAAGCGGGCTTTTTGAAAGCAATAGATGATGATACATTTATAGACCAAAGGACATACACTGCCCCCAATAAAGAAAAGCTAGATGAGTATATCCAAATGTTACGCAGCGGCGATTTTTATGTTGATTGCCGAACGGGCGGGCGGGCTCACGGAAAAGGAATGTATGCGGCAGCAGATTACACAAAAGGTAACGACTTACGCCGTGTAATTGACGAAATGGCACACTATCAGAGATTGGACAGAGAAGATAGAGGCGAGGAATATACGATGACAGAAACACTGACAATATCGCCGACCGCTAGAATTATCGATGAAGCAAACATAGAAAATGAATTTATTTACAGGTTTACACAAAATCTAAAACATCTAAAACAGCAAAGCTTTACAACACGGCAGATAAATGATAAAATAGCAGCTGGAAGATGGCGGCAGCGAGACTCGGGTGTATTAGCGGCTTTAATGGGTTTTGATGTAATACGCTCCGTCCCAAGTCCCCGCAGGGCTGATTATATGGTAATATTAAATAGAACTAAGCTAATTTTATTAGGGGGAGAATAATGGCAATAAGATACAGCAAAGACGGCAACATAGAAATATACGACGAAAAAACAGGAAAAACAACAGGGCATATCTCGACAATGGGAAATATGATTGAAGAAACCGAAGAACACAGAAAAGCCGGAAAAGAACGCTGGGATAAAGCCTTTAAATCCCACGGCATTGAGTGCAGAGAATAACCCTTTATCTAAAACACCCCGCCGGAGGCACGAGGATTGATTATACGAGGCTTTTCGGCAAAAATCGATATTCCTTTTTATACGCAAGATTTAAAAAAAACGAAATAAGTAACAAAATATCCTATTTTTTTACTTCTACCACAAATAAAAATGACTATATAGGTGAGGTACAAGATGACAATCAAACAACACTTACTAACACCCAACCAGAGCGGCAACCTCCACAATCAACGGGAGGCTATCTGAAATGGAAAACTTAGACAAAATATCGGCTATCGGCTGGGGCGATAAAAAAATCGCATTGGGCAAAGTTGATAAAAAACTCGACAGCTTCAAGGCAGAAATTGACGAGCAAAACAAAAAGCGTATGGAAGATGAGGAGCTACGAAAGGCTCTTTTTAGACGCTCCTGCGAGATTGACGAAAAGTTAAAAGCCGATGAAAGACGTGTAATACACCGCCTTTACGAGCCTATCAAGGGCTTATTTAAGGCTAATATTACATGTGAAATGCCCGCCCTTACCGCTGCCGAAATAATCATTTTTAAGCCATTGAATAATAATCTTTTCAGCTTCTTTTTTATTTTGAGTTCCTAGCGATATTACCGATAGATATTTTCCGGTTTTTGCATTTAAAAACCGGACTGCACAATTACGCCCGCCTCTGGCACTGTAAAGCAGATATTCCTTTTTAGCCATTCTTCTCCCCAAAAATCAATGACTGAACACAAAAAATTATGCGACATTTTATGCGACAGTCCATCAAAAAGAGAAAAGAAAGTGAAGGTTCCAAGGGGATTGAAAATCTATAACTCTATACTAGATATAGACTTACAAAACTGGGCAATACTGGAATCGAACCAGTGACCCCAAGCGTGTCATGCTTGTACTCTAACCAACTGAGCTAATTGCCCTTAAATTCTTCAAATATAGTCAGATAATATCGTATTTTTGACTTTACGTCAAGCCCTTTTTTTGTTATATTATGTGTATTGCGGATTTTATTCTGTAAATTCATAAATTTTAGGAGTATAACTAATGAACAAAGAAATAAGCTTTTTTTTATGTAAAAAGAAAAAAGGAACTATTATCGGCCTTGACTGCTGCCCTGATTCTAAGGTTTCATGCTGCGGAGAAAAACTTTCGCCCGTTAAAATCGGAAGTGTTGATGCTGCAAAAGAAAAACATGTGCCTGTAGTTGAAGTAAACGGAAACACCGTAAAGGTCAAAGTAGGCTCCGTTGCTCACCCGATGACTCCGGAACACCATATTGCTTGGGTTTGTTTAAAGACTGAAAAAGGAATTCAATTTAAAGAGTTACCTGTAGACGGAAAACCCGAAGTAGTATTTGCAATAACTTCGGATGACAAAGTCATAGAAGCATACGAATTCTGTAATCTTCATGGAGTATGGGCAGGTAAATAGGCGCATACATTAAGCTCCTCAAATACCGCCGTTTAATGTAAACCGCCGGCATTACAAAGGCAAATTCGCAAGATGTTAACGGGTTTGCCTTTAGGAAAATATCGCCTATTCTATAACAGCATATATTTAACTGCTTAACTTAACTCTGTATGTATTAGGCATCTTTAAAAAAAATTTGTTAAATTTGCGGCAGATGCCTATCATAGCAACTGATAAAGATTTTTTCATAGTTACCCATAATGGTGTCTTGAAGTTTTATTAAAGTTTTTTTATTATCCTTATATTAGGAGTTTTTATGGGAAAGGTTATTATGGGAGCGGAAGCTCTCGACGGATATCTAACCGGAGATGATATTGCTCATCTCAATGAGATGAATGAGCTTTATAAAAAAGCTATGTCATGGTTTTCAGTATTGGAAAAAGAGCACGGAGAAAAAAAAGAAAAAGCTAATGACGAAATTATAAAAGTGTATAATGAGATGGGACAACTGATGCAGGATATCTGTAAAGAAATCCCTCAACTGAAAATATTTTCTTTCGATACCGAACATGAAAATCATGCAGAGGCATCCCGCGTTATTGCAAAACTCCGTTCGGTAAAAACAGATCACAGCGAATTCTTATATTACATACAGCGTTCTTTTGAAATGCTTTTTAAACTTGCATATAAAGGCAGGCAACACGATAAAAAAAATTACCTTATGGTAAAAACTCCGGTAACGAATCCCGTGCAAAATTACGCAGTACATAAAATTTCCGACATTGATTACAAAATAGAAAATACGGTAATGTGCGTAATGCTGCGCGGGGCATTACTTCCTTCGATGATTCTTTCAAAAGAAATTGAAGAATATTCTTCGCATGGATATGTTACCCCTTTTGCCCTTTTTAAAATTAAACGGGACGAGTCCAAAAAAGAAGACGATATGCAGTATATTTTGGATTTGGATAAATCGTATTTTGATTTAAAGGATTTGGACGGAAAAGATTTAATTTTTGCCGACCCGATGAATGCAACAGGAGGCAGTTTAGTAACAGTTGTTAAACATTTAAAGAAACTGGGAATAAGGCCTAAATCGATAAGCTGCTTTCATGTAATTTCGGCATTAAAAGGAGCCTTGCGTATTGTCCGTGCTTTGGATAATTGTACTCTGTATACACTTTGGATGGATCCTGTTTTAAATAGTGATGCCTATATTATGCCCGGTTTGGGTGATGCAGGCGACAGGATAAACGGCTCAGATACTCAAGAGACTCCTCGTAATATAATTCAGCTCCTCGCAGATTACGGCTCCAATATTTCCGGCCTTTACAGGTCGCAGCTTAGACAAATAGAAAAAACGGTATTAGGAAGTTGATGTCTATGCTTATAAAAAACAAATTAGTTTTTTTTCTTTCCATTTTTGCAGTTATATTAACTCAAAGTATTTTTTGTAATGGAAATAAAGAAGATTTATCCGGAGAATATTTTTCCATTGCTCAAAGTTATTCCGAATTAAAAAAATATGATAAGGCAATAGATTATTACAAAAAGGCGGAAAAATCGGAAGAATATAAAAATGCGGTGCAATATAATCTGGCACAAGTTTATGCGCTTCAAAATGATTGGGAAAACTGTTTAATCTATCTTGAGCCCCTTTACAATCAAGTACCGGACAATATAAAAATAGCAGGCGCATATTCTTACGCCTTAGCGTCTGCCGGTAAAGGAAAAGCGGCTTCCGAAATTTATAAAAAGATATATTTGCAATCACCCGAAACTCCGGAATATTTTTTTAATTATATCCGTATTTTAATTGTTACAAAAGAATATGATGAAGCGTTAAAACTTTTGGAAGCCGCAAAAGAACAATTTACGCAAGAAGAAGATACGGCAGTGCTGAACGAATTAAAAGAAAAAATAGATAAAATTTTAAATCCCCCTAAAGAGGAAGATAAAGATATAAAAAAAGAAGATGATGCAGACGCAGAAAACATAAAAGAAAAAAATGCCGCTTCCCAATCAACAACTTCGGAGCAGAGCAAGGGGGTGTCAAACTCTCCGCACGAATAAAGCGGTATTTGCAGTAGAAGAGCAAAGTCCGAAAATTACCGCTAAGACAATATATAATTTTTCTCTATTAGAAATTTTCTTCATGTAACCCTCCATTTTTAAATCGATAAATTCTATCAAACGATTTTTTTATTTCGTTGTCTGCAATATGCGAAATAATTATTACAGTAGCGTCTTTTATTCCTAAAATTATATTCTTTACTTTTTCCATATTTTCATAGTCGATATTTGCAAAAGGTTCATCAAAAATCATTATCGGACGTTTGCGTAATACGGCGCGGGCAATACCTATCCGTTTTTTTTCACCTCCGGAAAAGCCGTATTCTTCACCGATGACGGTTTCTTTTAAATATTTTTCACTCGTGTATTTATCCAAACCGATTGCAGTAAGCATCTCTTTTGCCGTTTCTTCGCATACAGTTTTGTCCAAAAGCAAGTTATCTATCAAGTTTATTTTAAAAATGTACGCTTCTTGCTGTTGGATTGAAATTATGTCGGTAAGATTTTTTATTTCGGCAACCGCCGCTCCTCCTATAGTAAAGGTTCCTTTATCAGGTGTATACATTCCCGACAATAGTTTAATTATGGTCGACTTGCCGGAACCTGATTCTCCCAAAATTAAAATTTTTTCATTTTGTTTAAAATTAAAATTCGCATCAATTAAAATTTTTTCTTCCGTATATCCGAAAGTTATATCTTTTGCTTCTATATTGTAATTTTCCAATTTTTTTATTGTACCGCTTCTATGCTGTGTATCAATAAACTCAACCATTACTTGCCGCGCGGGACGGGATGCATAAATACTTTTTATACGCCGCGCCGCCCAAAACATCGGAACCGAAAGTAAGCCTATTAATCCCATAACCGAATAATATTTCCCCACAGTGATATAATTTGAAAATACTAAACATGCACAGTATGCAGCCATAACTATATGAACAAAAGCGGAACTGATAAAACTCAATGAAGTTTCAAGCGTTTTGACGTTTTCAAATTCCATTTTTTTTCTTAAAAGTTCATTAGTTTTATCATACCGGAATATTATGTATTTTTCTGCCGAAAAAACTTTTATAATATCAAATCCTTTCAACCAAGTCCGCAACATAGAAAAATGTTTTTCTATTTCTTCCATTTGAGCTTTTGATTTTTTTAATATCGGTTTTTTTAATACAACTTGAATAAATATCGGCACACAAGATGCGAGAACTTCAACTGCCGCAATTTTCGCATTTACCAAAAAAAGCGTTGTTAGGGCAACAATAAATAATAAAAAATGCTGAACGACAAGCGATAACATAATAAAATATTCAGTCTTAACAGTGCCGATTTTATCCGTATAATCAGCATTTATTTTTCCTTCGGGGATTGTAATATATTCACTCATACTTTTTTTAAGAAGAGCGGTGAAATAGTTTTTTCATAAAGAGGCTTCAGCTATTTATCCGCCAGTTTTGTTATATTGAGCAAAGTTAAAATATACTGTTACAAAATTAATTGAGGAGACCATGTCAAATATAAGTTTTTTGAACAAAGAAGAAGCTATTGAAAGAATCGGCGGCGACATTGAAATATATCAATCTCTTTTAGAAACATTTGTTGACTATTATGCAAAAGATTCAACGGAAGCGGAAAAACTTCAGACGCTTTTTCATGCAAATGCGGAATCCGTTCTATCGGATAATGATATTCGAGAAGATTTGCGAAAAATTGCACACAAAATAAAAGGAGCGGCATTTACCATCGGAGCCGATATTTTAGGATCTACAGCATCAGAAATAGAATTATTTTTAAAAGATAAAAATAATTGCATAACAAAAATAAATATTGAACGCTTGAAAATTCTTCTTTACAATTTTACTGAAAGTTATCAAAAGACTATCATTGAAATCAACACCCCCGGCGCATAGCATCGGGGTACAGTGCTCAATGTTTCGCACTGTATGTTCTATAAGGTATATGCAGCCGGCTTTAATACCATGTGTAACGGCGCAGAGCGTTGCCGAGTAACGGCGGGTATTAAAAACCTCCGCACGAATAAAAAAAGCCATGCAGCAACCTACTTTCCCGCTTGATCAGCAGTATCATCGGCGTAAGAGAGCTTGACTTCCGTGTTCGGGATGGG
>CALINC010000036.1 GCA_938045195.1 uncultured Treponema sp. | reverse complement strand
TTAAATACACCGCTCGTATTTACGTGAATTGAAGCTTCGGTAATTAATGGAGCTAAAAAAAATCTTTTTAAATTTTCTTCTATTAGGTAACCTCTTCCGCTACCCGGTATAGGTACAAACGCATCATCAATAAAGCTGGGATGGGAACCATTATGATTTTTTCAAGTTTGGACTGCCTTTAGAATCCATGCAAATTTTACAGTAACTTTCTTGGGCTGCTAATATATAAACTCTGCAACAGGATATTTTTCGCCAGCAGTTTTATAGAATGTTACTTTTTTCTGCATATTTGCTAGCTAAAATTAAAAAGCATATCCTAACATTTCTTAAAAAATATGTCAAATATCATGAAAAAGGACAAAGTGGTGCATTTTTAAATACGTAATTATTTTTTTAGGTTATATACTTAAAAATACGAAGCCTTGATTTTACTTAATACATAATATACACTTATGCAGTATTAAAAAATAAGGGATTGATTAAACTTATGTCCTTGGAACAAATTATCTACGCAGAATCTCTTTCCAAAAAATATAAGATGAGGGAAGATTACGCTGTTGAAGGCTTTTCATTAAAACTGAATTGCGGCGAAATATTAGGGCTTCTCGGACCCAATGGGGCCGGCAAAAGTACGATTATAAAAATGCTCTTAGGGATTATAAAACCCACAAGCGGAGAAGTCAAGGTTTTTAATAAAAATCCTCTTAAATTTTCTTATCAAGATAAAAAGAAACTTGGTGTTTTTCTCGGAGGTAAATCCAACCTGATTTATCATCTTCCTGTAATTGAAACAATAAAACTTTTTAAGGCAATGTATAAAATACCCAATGATATTTATCAAGATAATATAAAAAAATTTTCAGACATTTTAGGGTGTAAAGATTTTCTAAATAATAAAACGGCAACTCTTTCTTTGGGACAAAAAATTCGTGCCGAACTTTTATGTATTTTAATTTATGAGCCGTCCCTGCTTATTTTGGATGAACCTTCTTTAGGTCTGGATATAGAAGGTAAAAGGACGCTGCGGAATATTCTTCAAAATCTGGCATTAAGTAAAAATATTTCAATCATAATTACTACTCACGATATTTTGGACATGCAAAAACTATGCAGCAAAATTATTTTAATTGCGAACGGTAAAAAGCTTTTTGAAATGAACCGTCTTCAGTTGGATGAGTATCTTGACAAATATACAAGTTTGACGACAAATGTTGAATTGGATTGTAAACTATTTGATATTAAAAAAACCGATGAAACTTTAACAGGTGATAGGCGTTATTTATTAAAAAGAAATCAAGCTGATTCCGTAAGTAAAACACTTGCCGAGCTTAATGCAAATATAAAGTATGAAGAGCCTAATTTAGAGGATTTGCTTTATGAATATTATAAATAGATTTTTTTTAATTTCCTTAAAAAAGAATTTTGCCTATCCCGCAAACTGTTTTTTTATTATACTTGATGATATCTTCGATCTTGCCGGAATATGGATTTTTTGGAATTCTCTTTTTGCTTTGGGGTTAAAGGCTGCAAGTTGGAACTACAATAGTTTGACCGTATTTATGGGATTTAGTTTTATATGCACGGCAATTTCCGCATTCTTTATCGGAACATATTTTATTGAATATTATATTTTAAACGGAAGTTTGGATTTATGTTTGGTAAAACCCATAAATCCTATCCTATATATTTTATTGGAACGGGCTAACTTTTTTAGAATTTCATTCAGATTTTTGTTGGGCTTAGGATTTGTTATATACGGCTTGATAAAATTGCAAGCTCTAAGAGTTCTCATACCGGCTCTTATAATTTGTACAGCCGCAACCGTTGCTATAGAAAACATTCGTCTAACCGTTTCTTTTTTAAGTTTCAAAATAGGGAAGGTATATGAATTGCTTGAGTTAAGTTTTTCTTTTTTAGAAATAAAAAAATACCCTCTTAATTTTTTTCCTGCGGTACTGCAAAAAATTTTTATCTATGTAATTCCGGTTATGTTTACTGCTACAGTGCCTGCACGGTTATATTCTTTTTCCGGCGGAAAGAATTATTTTCAACTATTTATTTGGATAATAGTTTTAGGCATACAGTTTTTTCTATCTTATATTCTTTGTAATGCCGCATTAAAAAAAGGATTAAGCCTATATGAATCTGCCGTTTAAAAAATATTTAATGTTTTCGATTGCAAAAATTAAGGAAGAAAATCAATTTAAAATAGATTTTATATTATCTTTTTTTTCAATCTTCATAAGTTCAATTATTTTTTTACTTCTTTTTAAAAATATTTTTTTTAATTCTAAGACTGTAAACTTTAAGTATATAACCGGTTACTATATAACGGTAAATATAATTTTTTATTCCGTTTCTTCTGCAATGTATATTGCATATAATTTGATGGAAAATATAAACTCAGGATCAATAATCCCTCTTTTGATACAGCCTGTAAATTATATTTTTAGAATTTATATGGAGGCTTTCGGTTTGTTTTTTATCCGCTTAATTATAAATATAATTTTTATTGCAGCCGTTAAAATATTTTTATTAAATTCTTTTAGTTTGTCTTCGATTTTAATAGGTTTATTTGCTTCAATCCTAGGTTTTTCTATTTTATTTTTTATTCAAGCAATTATCGGCTGCTTTACGGTTTGGTTTACGGATATTACCAGATTTAGAGACTGCATGTATTCTGTTTTACTTATTTTAGGAGGAAAATTTTTTCCTGTAGAATATCTGTATGGCAGTTTAAAACATACGGTAAAATATACTCCCATTCCCTATGTTTTTGATACGCCTGCTCGATGCTTTTTAGAAAAGATAAGTTTTTCGGAGTTACAGGCACAAGGTTTATGGTTTATAATTTTATTTTCAATTTTATTTTTACTCTTTAATTTAAAAGTAAAACATAATATTGAAATGGGCAGCTAAAAATCTTCTGCCTATGTTTTTAGAGGCTCTCATAAGTTAGAATTTATTCATTATGCGTACAAAAAATGCGAGAGTGCGTTTAAACTCGTCCAAGCGTAAAAAACTACGCCAAAGTTGTTGATTATTACAGGTTGTGCCGTGCTACGCTATATAACTCCGCAGGTGGTAAGTAATGAGCTTGCTTTAAACAATTTATCGTCAGATAAAACCAAAGTCATCGTAACCGATTATATGTTTAGTGCATATACCGATGATGTATGCGCCGGTATATAAAAGTACTTAATTCAAGCTTTATCTCAAGACTCGGCTTTATCTGGTGTAATATATCCGTTAGCGGTTGATGTTATTGAGTACAAAAGTTTTTTTAAGCACAGGATAACAGTGTAAATATACTGTCTTGCGGTACTTATACCGCAGTTGACGGCGGTGTAAATCGCCTTTATCCCCATTAGGCGTATTATACTTAGGTTAGATTTTTACGTGATGAACAGCTTTTTTTTTCGGTTAGATTTAACGTGAGGAAATGCGCCCTCTTCCAAATTTTCAGCGTTTATGCTATTATTCCGAAGAGATATTTTCCGGAGGGAAAAATGATTAAATCGGGAAACCTTGAATATGAAATTATTATCGGCTGCGAAATTCATTGTCAGCTTTTAACTAAAACTAAAGCCTTTTGTTCATGCGAAAACCGCTATGGCGGTATTCCCAATACGCGAGTCTGCCCCTGCTGTTTGGGGCTTCCGGGAGGCTTGCCGGTTGTGAGTAAGGAGTATGTAGAATTCGGTATTAAGGCAGGTCATGCGCTTGGTTGTAAAATAAACAACTTTTCTAAATTTGACCGTAAACATTATTTTTATCCCGATCTTACAAAAGGATATCAGATAACTCAATTTTATGTGCCTTTATGCGAAGACGGCTGTGTTGAAGTAAACCTTGCCGGACAAAATGACGAAGCTTATTTTAAAAAAGTGAGGATTGAAAGAATTCACTTGGAAGAAGATGTTGGAAAAAGTTTACATATTGAGGGCAGCCACAGTTATATCGACTATAATCGTTCAGGTGTTCCTTTAATCGAAATTGTTTCAAAACCGGATATGTCCGCTCCTGAAGAAGCTGCCCGCTATATGCAGACTATTCGGGAAATTCTAAAATTTATCGGTGTAACCGACGGCAATATGGAAGAAGGTGCTCTGCGCTGCGACGCTAATGTCAACTTAAAAATTATCGATAACGGAAAGGAATTCAGAACTCCTATTTCGGAAATTAAAAATATGAATTCGTTTAAAGCAATAAAAGAGGCTTGCTCCTATGAAGCGGCGCGGCAATTAGCCGAATATAATTCTCCCGAACGTATTGAATTTAAAACCGGTTTTAAGCGGACTATGGGGTGGGATGAGCCGTCGGGCAAAACCGTAATTCAGCGGACAAAAACGATTTCAGAAGATTACCGCTTTATGCCCGAACCCGACTTAAAAGCTCTCGATTTAACCGATGAATTTATAAAAACCGTTTGTGCTTCAGTCGGCGAATTGCCCGAAGCAAAAAGGCTTCGTTTTAAAAAGGAATATGGACTTTCAGAATTTGATGTGCAAACGCTTACTGCAGAACGGGAACTTTCGGAATGGTTTGAAGAAGCTGCCCGCAAATCGAAAGACCCGAAAAAAGCTGCAAATTGGGTTCTTGCGGAAGTACTTGCCGTTTTAAACGGAAAAAATATTCATCTTGAAAATTTAAAATTTAGCCCTTCCGAGCTTGCCGAATTGGTCAATGCCGTTGAGGAGGGAAAAATTACCGGCAAGCAGGCAAAGGAAGTTTTTGCCGAGATGACGGAAACGGGAAAAAAGCCTTTGGCAATTATTTTTGAAAAAGGAATGGAACAAGTCAGCGATTCTTCTTTTATTGAGAAAATAGTCGATGAAGTTTTTGCAGAGAATGCCGCCGCCGTTGAAGATTTTAAAAACGGAAAAACAAATGTTGCCGGATGGCTTATGGGACAGGTTATGAAAAAATCAAGCGGAAAAGCAAACCCCAAGCAAGCTGCTGAGTTTGTAAATAAACGCCTTGTCGAAAATAGGTAATAGTAAAAGGCAGATGAATTATTATGTGGTGCAAGTTCGTACGGGCAAAGAACTCTCTTTTGTAAATGAGGATGAACAAAATAATAAACAGCTTCAAAAAAAATATTCAATAATTTTTCCGCAAAGAGTTTTAAATATCCGTAAAGGCGGTGTTTTTACTAAAAAACAATCACCCGTATTTCCCGGATATGTTTTTATTGCAACCGAAGAATTTAGTAATGATTTGTATACCTCGATGAAAAAATTACATAATTTTTACAGGTTTTTACCGAGCAATGAAGAACCTAGGTATTTGCAAGGCAGAGACTTGGATATTCTAAAACATTTCATATCTTTCGGCAATGTAGCAGATTTTTCAGTAGCAACATTTGACGAAAATGATCGCATTGTAATTGTGGAAGGACCTTTAAAAGGTCTTGAGGGATATATTACAAAAGTTAACAAACGAAAGGGACGCGCTACTGTGTGTTTGGATATGTATCAAGATTCTTTCCGCATAGATTTAGGCTTTACAATGTTGGACCCAACAGGGAAAAAGGGGGAGAGAATAAAGCATGAAAAATATTCCGATTAAACAAAATCCTTCCATATATATAGTTGGGGCAGGTTTTGCAGGAACGGCTATTGCCGCTGAAATTTCTTCAAAAGGAATTTTCGGCACGGTCGCTGCCTTTTTAGATGATGACCCTAAAAAAATCGGCGAAAAAATAGACGGCATTCCTGTTCTGGGGACAATAGCGGAAGCCGTCCGCTTAATTAGAATTGATGCCGCTGCAGAGGCCTTAATTGCAATTCCCAGTATAAGCTCGGAACGCCTACGCGAAATTTATGAGATATTAAAAACGGCTGGCTTTTCGACAATAAAGATTTTACCTGCAATCTCACAAATTATTGACGGCTCGGCTCACTTGGTACAGACAAGGGAAATAGACCCGCAGGATTTACTCAGTAGAACGCCGGTTAAAATTAGTTTAAAAAAAAGCCTTGCCTATTTACGCGGAAAGCGCGTGCTTATAACGGGGGCAGGGGGATCAATCGGAAGTGAACTTGCCCGCCAGCTTTTATCGGGCGGGGCGGAAAGACTTTATCTTTTCGGTCATGGTGAAAATTCAATCTATCAAATTCATAAAGAATTAAAATTACTGCAAGCCGGCGGTGTCGGCGATAGAGCTGTTATTGTTCCGATTATCGGCGATTTAAAAAATCGCGAATATATGCGATACATTATAAAACAACTAAAATGCGATGCTGTTTTTCATGCGGCGGCATATAAGCATGTACCGCTTATGGAGGAAAACCCTGTTGCTGTGATTGAGAACAATGTATTCGGTACAAAAAATTTGCTTGACGCATGTTTGGAATACGGTGTAAAACGTTTTGTTTTAATTTCGACCGACAAAGCTGTAGAACCTGTTTCGGTTTACGGTTTTTCAAAAATGCTGAATGAAAAAACGATTTTACAAGCTGCACAAAAAGCGAAAGACGGTTCTGCTTATATGTTTGTCCGTTTCGGGAATGTTCTCGGTTCGCGGGGGTCTATTTTTCCTTTGTTTGTAGAGCAAATTAAACACGGAGGTCCGGTAACGGTAACCGATAAAAAGATGACGCGCTATTTTATGACAATTCCGGAAGCTTGTTCTCTTGTGCTTCAAGCAGGCGGCGTCGGCAAGTGCGGGGAGTCGTATTTACTTGATATGGGCGAACCCGTACATATTTATGAAACTGCAAAACAGCTTATCCGCTATATGGGCTTTGAGCCTGAAAAAGATATTAAAATAGAAATAATAGGCATCCGTGAGGGCGAGCGTTTGGAAGAACCTCTTTGGTCTAAGACCGAACATTTGGAAAAGACCGCTTATGAAAAAATTATGCTTTTAAAAGATGCTGCATCTTTTAAAACCGAATATCTGAATTTGATTCTTGAAAAATTACGTCCGTTTTGTTTTTATATGCCAGGAAAAGAAGACTTATTCCGCAATAAAGATAAAATGAAAGAAATAATCAATTCTGTTTTGGATACTACATTATGCCTATCCTGTTGAACACCTCTTTAATAGTTGCACAAAAAGTATTATAATACATATATGGATTCAGGAATTTTTATTACGGATAACAGATTAAAATTTTCTCTTGACCTTGCGGGGCTTTTGCGCGATAAAGGGATTAAAGTTTGTTTAAGCGCGGAACCTAGGGGTGAAGAAAATTCAGGCAGTACAACTGAAATTGAATGGAACCGTTCTTCGCTTTTTTCGCTTCAGTCTCTTCCGTTAAAATTGAAAAATATAAATATTTCGCCGGATACTTCAATAATAATTTTCGACGGAGCCGCTTATTCGGAGCTTTATCCGAACACCGACGCTCTTTCGATAGATAAAACTATAGGCGATTTAATTGCTGCAAATGCCGCTCTTTCGCTTGTGTTTAAAAATTACTACATCAAAAAAGCGCAAGGAAGATTGATTTTTGTGTACCGCGATGTTGATTTTCCTTGTGGAAATCAATATGTTTCTGCAGCGTCTGCGGCATTTGAAAGATTAGCAGAAGAAACCGTAGACTTGCTCCGTAAAACGGAACTGCCCGGAATTCAAACTTTACTTGTAAAGTTAGAAGGTTTTGAGGACGAGATTTTTACCGAATGGATCGCAGCGCAGTTGGACTTACCGATTTTAACGCGAAATCCGGGCCGCTGGATAAAGGCAGGTCAAAGAAGTTTTTTTGGAAAGTAAAATTTTTTTCACTTTTAAGAGGTTTTATTCGTGCGGAGGATTTAATACCCTGTTGCTGCGCAACGTACGCTCTGCGTCGTAACAAAGGGTATTAA
>CALINC010000035.1 GCA_938045195.1 uncultured Treponema sp. | reverse complement strand
GTTCTTAAAAGAAGATGGATTGTACGGTATTATTACTTCAAATTATTTTTTGGGAAATGAGTATGCAAAAAAATTACGAGTCTTTTTATCCGACAAGATTACCAAAATTGTAAATTTTAAAAATGCAAAAATATTTAGCGCAAATGTACATACTGCATTAGTATTTGCAGAAAAACATACAACAAATGACATCGATATTTTTACATATTCAAGCGATAAAGCTCCTGATTCCGTAATTATAGAAAATGATTACTCATATATCACGATGAAAAGGAATACACTCGGTGAAGTATGGATTCTTGCCGATAGCAAAGAACAGTATATTATTGACAAAATGAAAGCCGATTCATTATATCTTGGTGATATAATGCTCATTGAGCAAGGTTCTAAATCAGGTAAAAATGATATTTTTACGGTACCGCTTTCCGTTGCTCAAGAAGGTACTTTTGAAAAAGATCTTATACGAAAAAATATAAAAAACGGCGATATTCATAGATACCATTTAGAAAATAGGAAAACTGTTCTGATTTATACAGATAACAAAACCGACATAAAAAAATATCCGAATATTTATAAATATCTTTCAGCACATAAAAAGGAACTCAGCAACAGAAATGAGGTGTTAAAAGGCGCCTATGCATGGTATCGTTTTGATAGACCGCGTAATAAAAATATTTTTGATGCAAAAGAAAAATTGATTGTCCCGTATCGGGCAACACAGAATCGCTTTGCATATGATAATCAACAGTATTTCAATGACGGCGGTGATATCCGTGCATTAGTAATGAAAGAAAATATGCCTTTTAATATTAAATATCTACTGGTATTACTCAACTCAAAACTACACAACTGGTATTTTGGCTTTATCGGTAAATCAAAAGGAAATACGCGGGAATATTTTAATAAACCTCTTGCAGAAATTCCCATAAAAGCTATTTCACCGGAGGATCAAGCCCCGTTTATCACTCTTGCAGATCAAATGCTTGAAATTAAAAGCAGATTGCAGCAAGCTTTTTCCGATGAGGATAAAAAGCTCTTGGAACAGAGAGCTGCAATTATTGACAAGCAGATTGATAGGGCAGTGTATAAGCTGTATGGTTTAACGGAAGATGAAGTGAAGATTGTGGAGGGGGAGTAGATGAAGCAGATATTTGAATTGCTAGAACGTAATATAAAAGATTGCCCTAATTATTGTGCACTAAGAAGCGATATATCTCATACAGATGAAAAACTTCATTTTTTTGAAGTTAATGGGGTCTGTCCTCTATGTGGAAGTGCTTTACTAAAAAATACAGGTAAAAAAACTAAACTATATGAAGTTGCACATATTTATCCTAATAAATTGACAAAAAGGGATCAACATGTTTTAAAGGATGTACACGTCTTTGGCGAAGATTCGGAATCATTTCAAAACAAAATACCTTTGTGCTTGAATTGTCATAAAAATTATGATTATCATAAAACTAAAGAAGAATATAATAAATTACTGAACATAAAACGTAATTTATATACATCGCTATTAACAAAAAATAACTTGGCTGAGATTACATTATTATCATTCTTATATGATGATATTGAAAAAATTTTGGATGAGATTTCAAAGTGGGATCCAGTATTAGATAGAAATATTGAATTAAAAATGAAGCCGACAGAGGTCAAAAATAAATTTTCAGATTCAGAGATACTATTAAAGAATAAAGTAAGAGGTTATGTTATCGATTATTTTTATTTTATTAAAAATTATACTAAAAACTTGACAGATTCGCATTCACTTAATTTTGATACATTAGCAACCACTATTAGATTAGCCTATCAAACTGCGTCTAGATTATCTGAATCAAAAGAGGAAATATTTGATTCGTTGACTAATTGGCTGGTGAATAAAATTGAGATTAAAAATAAAATTGCATGTGAAATTGTAATTTCGTTCTTTGTACAAAGCTGTGAGGTTTTCGATGAAGTTACCGAATAAACTTTTTACAACATATGAAAGTTGTATAGGGACTTTTCCCGTTATTTTAAAAATCGTTAAAGAGAAACCTGTTACTATATTTACCCTTTATGAGAAAACACAATATCATTTTCCTTCTGTAACAGATTTTATAGATACTTTAGATTCACTGTTTTATTTAGGAAAAATTGAATTCAATAAAGATACAAAGGAGCTAACTTATGTTGACTAATATTATTTGTGAAAAATTTAATGAGGCTAATAAAAAAATTACTTTTCATTCAGGTCTAAATGTAGTTCTCGGAGATGATAATGGTACGAACTCCATAGGTAAATCCACATTTTTGATGATAATTGATTTTGTATTTGGAGGCAGCGATTATATAAAAAAATGTCCTGAAGTTGAAAGAAATGTAGGATTCCATGAAATTACATTTACTTTTACATTTAATAAAGAAGTCTATATATTTAGCCGTTCAACAGAAAATTCAAATTTTGTAAAAAAATATGATACAAACAATATTCTTATAGCAGAAATGACTCTCAACCAATTTCATGATTTCTT
This sequence comes from uncultured Treponema sp., assembly GCA_938045195.1. GTDB lineage: Bacteria > Spirochaetota > Spirochaetia > Treponematales > Treponemataceae > Treponema_B. The sequence goes on along the minus strand of CALINC010000035.1, from coordinate 5,306 downwards.
AAAAGAAAAATATATGAATAATTCCCCTGATATCTCTTTCAGGGAAACTATTTCTCCATTTTTTAGGATATATCAACGAAATAATTCTGATGAACATAATCCTTTTAAATCATTTGAGGGAGAAAGCAAAGAAAAATGTATTACCCGTTTGATAAAGCTCTATGGTTTATACGAATCAATACAAATTTATCATGATTTGGTTAAAAGAAATACGGAAAGCTTAAATACATATAGATCTGCACAGAAGAAAGAATTTATTCCTAAAATTAATGCGAAAACATATAAACAAAATGAAAAAACAGTAAAAGCCGATGAAAATACACTTGAAAATATTGCAACAGGTTTATATAAAAGTGTGGTGGAACTTGAAAATCTGGAAGTAACAGAAACTATTCGTTTAAAAAACACTCTCGCTGCATTACGTTCAAAATTTACAAAGTATAAAAATCGATTTAAATATTTAAATGATATAATGACTGAAAATAAACAGCCTTTTTTGAATGGTCAAGCATTTTATGATTCTCTTACAGAATTTTTTCCTAATGTAAATGTAAGAAAGCTTTCAGAAGTTGATGAATTTCATAATAGTTTATTTAACATCTTGAATAAAGAAGTATCTCAGGAAAGTGAAAATCTGGATATTTTAATGAAAGAATGTGAAAATCAAATTAATGATTTATCAAAAGAATTGGGAACTTATGCAAATGAGAAAGCAATATCAAAAAGCATATTAAAAAATATTGAAAATGTTATAGGTCATAAACAACAATTAATATTAGAGAATAGAAGCTATGACACACTGAAAGCCTTAGAAAAGGATAAAAATGATAGTATTAAAAAATTAGATAGTATGATAGGGGATATATTAATCAAAATACAGAATAAAATAAATGCCGAGGTATCTATTTTAAATACTTTTTTATATTCTACAGATAAACAATCTCCTTTTTTATCTCTGTCAAGAAAAGGCTATGAATATACAACATTTAATGATAGCGGTACGGGTACTAATTATAAAAATCTAATTCTTCTTGATATTTGCTTATTGAAACAAACATTTTTACCGGCTCTTATACATGATTCATTATTATTTAAAAATATTGCTGATGAACCAATAGAAAATATACTTAAACTGTATACAGAGTTCAATAAGCAAATATTTATTGCTTTTGATAAATTAAATACCTATCCTGAAAATGTGCAGAAAATTATCAAAGACTATTATGTCTTGCAGCTAGGAGATAACGAAAAGGCTTTATTTGGTTTTACATGGAACAATAAAAAAAATAGATAACTTATTTTCCCATATCCAATCAAACTTGCTGACCAAATGATTGAAACGCAAAGCAGATTGCAGCAAATTTTTTCCGATGATGATAAAAAACTCTTGGAACAACGGGCGGCAATTATTGATAAGCAGATTGATAAGGCTGTATACCAGCTATACGGCTTAACGGAAGATGAAGTGAAGATTGTGGAGGAGGAGTAGATGAAAGTCGATAAAAGTAATATTTTTTCTACCATACAAAAAATGCTGGAAAAACCGCCGGTAATAATTTGGGGTTCCGGTGCAACAATACCGTTTGGGTTGCCTTCAATGCAGGATCTCAATAAGACGATAAGTGAAAAAGTCAAATCTTTTGATGGCAGTAACAATAATTTGGAAGAAGAACTTGGTAAAGATAAATACCTAGAACTATTACCTAAAATTCGTCAAATTATTTGGGATAGAATAAATGAAGCTGATAGAAAAATTCTTTCTGAATTACTAGCTAACGAAGACAAATATAAAGGTGTATTGAAACTTATTGAGAAATTTTTAGAACCTCACCCTCAAAATATTAATATTATAACAACAAATTATGATAGGCTGCTTGAATATGTTATGACATATCATAACATCGATTTCACAGATGGATTTACAGGACGGATTTTGTCAGCTTTTAATGAAGATGCTTTTAAAGATAAAAATATAGTTAATTTAATAAAAGTTCACGGTTCATTAAATTGGGGGAAAATTAATAACGAGATAAGATATATTGATGTTTTTAACGATACCATCGAACCTGTCATTATTCCTCCCGGTAAGAATAAATATAGAGAAACTTATCATTCCCCCTATCGTGAATTGATACAATACTCTGATAAAGTAATAAAAAAAGCAAATAGTTTCTTTGCTGTCGGCTTTGGTTTTAATGATGAACATATTACTCCAAAAATAACAGGTAAGATAAATAGCGGAACACCGATTGTCCTCATAACAAGAAATATAACACAAACAGCAGATGAAGAATTAAAAGAAGCAAAGAATTATGTTTTATTAGAAAAAGCTGATACTGATAAAACAAGGATAAGGATAAGAAAGGAGGGTAAAGATATTATTCAAACTTCCTTAGATAACGATTATTGGACATTAACAAAATTTATGGAGGATATTTTATGATTACTAATGAAAATCTTATCGGTAAAGTACAAAGCGTTGATACAGGGAATGCTATCGTACAGGTTTGTGATGAGTCTTTATTGAATAGCGTACAAATCAATCAAATTGTTCATATCCGTTCAACAAAGACTGGGGAAAAGATAATAGGGCTTATTTCGAAAATTATGCGTCGGAGTGTTTCTGAAAATAGTGATACTGATGATGAGACCGTTGTAACTATTGAAAATATTATAAGGGTTAATCTGGTTGGAACGCTCTTAGAAAAAGAGGGTGAAAAACGTAATGTTTTTAAAAGAACATTAAATACCGTTCCAAGTGTAAATGCTGATTGCTTTTTATTGCAGGATGAAGGGTTGTCAGAATTTATGGGGATGATTTCTACTAATAGCGATAATCCTTTGACAATCGGGAAGTATACGATTTCCGATAATTCTACAGCAAATTTAGACGGTAATAAATTTTTTCAACGTCATGCAGTAATTGTTGGCGGTACGGGATCCGGTAAATCATGGACAGTTGCAAATGTGTTAGAAAAAGCCGCTCAATTAAAATCAGTGAACTGTGTTGTTTTTGATCTGCACGGAGAATATAAGCCATTAGAACATCTTAATAACACTTCTCTTTTAAAAATTGCAGGTCCGGCAGATACTCCTAAGACTGAAAGTAGTATTTTCATACCCTATTGGCTGCTTTCGTACGAAGAGATCGAATCTCTACTACTCGATAGAAGTGATACAAATGCACCCAATCAGTCAAGGTCGCTTTTTGAACTCATTTTATCAGAAAAAAAACAAACTGTTGAAAATGCTGATAGAAAAGATTTACTGGAAAATCTCACTGTTGAAAGTCCTATCCCCTATCAAATAGATAATGTTCTAAAGAAATTAGAATCACTGGATACGGAAATGGTACAAGGAGCACGAGCAGATAAACAGGGACCGCTGTATGGAAAATTAACACGGTTTATACAACGCCTGAAAAGCAAACAGGCGGATAAGCGATTGAATTTTATTTTCAATAAAGATGAAATTTTGCTTAATTATGATTGGATAAATGATTTTGCAAAAAAATTGATGGATTTCGGTAAAAATAACGGTTTAAAAATTATAGATTTTTCAGAAGTTCCTTCAGATATATTGCCATTGATAACAGGACTAATCGGTAGATTTATATTTACTGTTCAGCAATGGATGCAAAATCACTACAGGCAGCCTATAGCATTATTTTGTGATGAAGCACATTTATATCTTCCTGCAAATACAAATAGTTCAATTGAAGAAAAAGGACTACATAATTTTGAAAGAATTGCAAAAGAAGGGCGTAAATATGGAATTTCTTTAGTAGTGATAAGTCAACGTCCCTCTGATGTAAGTAAAACTATTTTAAGCCAATGCGGAAATTTTATCGCCATGCGTTTAACCAATCCGGACGATCAAAATGTCATAAGAAGGCTATTTCCTGATAACCTTGGTGACTTTTCAGAAATGCTGCCTATTCTGGATGTGGGTGAGGCTCTTATTGTCGGAGATGCCTCATTGCTTCCAACACGAGTAGTAATAGATAAACCGAAAATTAAACCCAATAGTGCAACAGTCAATTTTTGGGATGAATGGGCAAAGGAAAAAAATGAAAAGGGTATTGAAAATGCAGTCGAAGCTCTTAGACGGCAGTATAAATAAGGTAAGACAGGAGTCCTATTATGTTCTACGAAACAGTTATTAATCAAGTAAAAATGCAGCCGGAGCCGCTATTGGCTTCCTTAAAATTCACCGTTACAGGAAGTTTGAACTTCCGAAAGCGGTGAATTGGTGTGTGCAAGCACACATATAAATAGGCGATGTTTTGTATTTTTGCAAAACTCGCGTTTAAGTTGAACGACTTTATCTTAGTCGTTCAACTTAAACTATAGTGACAGCTTTTATCAAATTGCTTGAAGCAGAGCAAGGTTGTGTTACGGGAAATTATACCAAGCAAGCTTTCTTTGCATTAGCAGGGAAAATCCATCTTGACCAAGATGCAGTAACCGAATTACGCGAGGCAAGTTTGATATGATTTTGATCTAATGAATGAATCTTTTAACCCACGTATCTAAAAAATTCATTTGAGCTTCCGTATGAAACCAATGTTCGCCCCTATCAAGAACCGTTAAGCTCGCGTTTATTGTATGTGCAAAATTCGTCATTGTTTTCAAAGAAGTCATACCGTCTTTTTTACCGTAAAGAATGCCGGTAGGAATGTTCCATGTTATAGGATTGTTCCTGACAAAAGAAAGATATTCCCACGATAAGGGTTCGCCGAAAGAAGTACTGATTATCTTTTTTGCCCTCAGTTCTTCTTCGGATACCTTTGCCTTTTTCATCATAGTTAAGATTAGATTTTCCATATCGACAATAGGCGAAATAAGCAGGGCTTTTGTGATTGGCTTTTCCGATAAAGAAATCAGAGAAAAATAAGCGCCGATGCTGTTTGCGATTAATAAAATTTCACTATACTTTTGAGCGATAAAATCAAAATAGTTTTGAAATTCTTCTTTAGCCTGCCACGGTAATTCCGCTTTATAATCGAAACCTATAACTTCATAATCGTCATTAAAAAGTTTTTTATAATGATCGGCTTCGTCAGCAGAACCGCCTTTTCCATGTACATATATAACAGCGTTTTTCATTTAAAATAGCTCCTATTCTGCATCTATAAATCCGAACTGATAAATTATTTTAAGAAATCTTCTCAATCGCGCCAACTGATATAGGCAAATTCTAAAGTCAATACATGGGAATTTCCAAAGTAATCGCCGCTTCCCACCTGTTGCCTTTCCGTTCAAAAATCGTGATGTTATCAACCGGAAAGTCTTCCGCAAGGTTTA
>CALINC010000034.1 GCA_938045195.1 uncultured Treponema sp. | reverse complement strand
ACGGCTCTGTTCCATTTGTGTTCCGGAAACATGGATTCTTGAAGCTCAAAAACACTATCCATTAAATCGCTTACCGTTAATACGGGAAATTTTAATTCTTTCGTTTCTTTACTTGACAAAACATATTCTGCCTGAAATGAACACATTTTTTTTAGGCTGGATTCGATTTTTACCGTTACTTTCTCCCATTCACCAAAAATATTCTTCTGAATTGCATTTCCTAATTCTTTATATAAGTCCATATATCGCCTCTTTAATTATTAAATATTTTTTGAATAGTAGGTTCATTACCTACTTTATATTCAACTAAAAATCTTTTAGGTCTCTTATTAATGTCTCCATCATAGATTATTTGTATCTCAACTTCTACTTTTTTTCCAGCCCTTAATTCTTTCTTCTATTCATTCTCCATTGCCCGCCATTCGCCGTTATTCAGTTTGGCATTTTGCGGAATATAGTTTATCTGTTCGTCGGGGCAGTTGAAGATTCTTGCGATAAGGTGTCCGACATGGTTATCTTTCGACTTTCAGGATGTGTTTGGATGAGTTTTAAGCGGGGATTACTTATTTAATTTTTCTTTTATATAATTATAAATTTTCATCTGACCGTATTGCCGGGCGTATTCCAACGCATCGCAATTTTCAATTTCACCCAGATGATAGGTAGCGCTTAAATCAATTCCTTTATCTATTAAATATTTTGCTATATCGATATGTCCATTATAAATTGCGGCAAACAACGGATTTTTTACTGCTTCGCTCACATCCAAGACAGCGCCATTATCATACAATAATTTCACTATATCCAAATGTCCTTTAAAAGCAGCACTTTTGATCGGCCCGCCGTCCGAAATTCCTGTACTTTTATTTATATCCATCCCATATTCGACTAAATATTTTACTATATCGGTTTGACCGTGAGCGGCCGCCACTTGCAGCCATGTTTCGAAAGGGGTATCAGTTTCAGCTAAATTCGGATCGTTATCCAACAAGTTTTTCACAGTTGAAAGATTGCCGTATTTAATTGCCTGTCTCATTTTTTTTATTGCATCTTTGTTCATTTTATATACCTCCCTATTAATTACATTCGCAAAGTTGCTTCAAGCCCAAACAACTCAAGTGCTTCAATAATGTCATCGTAATCTTCTCCACTTTCTTCTATTTTTTTCAACCCGTCTACAATCTTTTCCAATATTAATTTCCCGTCTTGTACTGTTTTATTCTCTTTTACATAGTTTGAATATCAATCATATTTTTTACGGTATATTTATCTTCCAGAAGTTTACATAATCTGGAATGTATATTTTCTACTTTTTCTGCAAAATTTTGTTTTGCATTTTCAGAAGAAAAGCCTACATATTTAAATTCTATTTGGTTATTTACATATAAACGTTCAAATTCAGTCTGCAATCCTTCTAACATGCCGCATAATGTATCATCCTTTTTAATTTCATCAATCAAGTCATTATCAATAAGACTGCCTTTTTCATCATAGATCCAAAGAGGATAACATTCATACTCCAGCATTAATCTTATTTCTTTTTTCATTTTTTCTCCTTCAATCCTCTATTGTAGCAGGGAAGCTGCGGTTCGTAATTTTTAGCGTTTCTATACCACTCTAAAAAGGCGTCCTCCGTTATTTCCCCTCTCAGATATTTATCATATTCCCTTGCATAAATATTCGGCTTGTTTATATCCTCAACTATATGCCCCATATCCCATTGCCCGTTACGAGGTATATCTTTGTTCCACGTTATCAGTTCTGAATTTTCATTTATAAAATAATCTTTTCCGTGCGCTTTATTCCTTTACCAACCCTTTTTCGACTAAGTAATTATATATAGTAGGGTCTTCAAAAAAATCTCGCGTTTCTTCCGCAAGCACAAGACAAGATCTTCCATACTTATTTTTCCAATAGATATCGGGATTGTGCTCTAAAAGTAATTTGTAACGCTCAAACCCCGGCCCATTTGATTTTGCAGTAGCATTAATGAGCGGGGTGTTTTTTTCATTATCCGGTTCATTTACCGAGCATCCTAGCTCCAGCAATTTTTTTATCAAATTTATTTGCATTTTAAAATCATCTAATCCTTTAGTACAACCGGAATTGCACAAATCATGCAGTGCGGTTGCACCTTCGCTGTCTTTTAGGTTGATGTCTATTCCCTCATTTATCAAAAACTCTGCTATATCCCATTTATGACCGGATATCGCTTCATGCAGCAACGTGAAACCGTACTTATTTCTTTTGTTCAGCAGTTTTCTGTCAAACTTTTTTATAAATAGTTCCAACGTTCCAAGCTCGGCTAAATCATACGCATCCATTAAGTCGTAATTCATATTATTCCCCTTTGTGTCCCCTATTAAAAGGTATGGTTTGCGGTTCA
>CALINC010000033.1 GCA_938045195.1 uncultured Treponema sp. | reverse complement strand
CAATCAAAACTTACGGGCAATGTTTCATTTCAAACAATTATCGACCTCATATACACAAAAACTGTATATTTTAATACCGAAAGCATTCTCGATAATTTTAAAATTATTAGGCTGATAAATGAGATTATAGACGATATAACTGATTTAAATGATTATACCGTAAAACTTATAAAACAATTAAACATGAAAACGGGCAAAACCGATTATGATATTGCAATTCCTTGGGAGGTTTGTCCCTGCCATGAATAATAATTTTATATTAAATTCCGTATTAAAATTTTATCAATTAAGTAATCCTTTTAGCCCCTTATCAGCCGATAGAAAAATTGATGTAAATTTATTAAAAAACAATTCCGAAAATTATTCTAAAATTAATTTAAAAGAGTATTCTATTAAAAAATTACCTAAAATAATTATTGAATTAGACTCCTTTATAAATAATATGCAAAATAAAGATTGTTCATATTTCTCCGTTGTTTCTTTTTATAATACCGATTTTGTAGAAGCGGGAAATTATGCTTATGACAGTAGTTTTAAAAAGTTTATAAAATATTCCGAAATAAAAAATCTTAATGCCGAATACCAAATATCCGTTTTGTTTTTTGCTTCTTTGTATAACTCCTTATATAAATACGGAGCTTCATCTTTTATAAAATCTATCCTTTCAATAGGTGAAGCCTCAGGAAAAATAAAATCCTTTTGCAATAACTATGATTTTGTATTCACGGAAAATACAGAGAATTTTAATAAAACTTCTTTTGATCTTAATATTGATTCATTAAAACAGCTTTATATCACCACAATCAATATAAAGGGTATGCCCTATGTTTGATTATTATCAAAAATCTTTTTTTATGAATAAAACGGTTTTTAATGATGATCCTATAATTGGTTTAGGCGTTTTTAAAGTTGAAAAAACAAAAAATAAAAAGAAAATTTTCCCATATTCTAACACCTCATCGGGTAAAAATAAAATCGAAATTTTTGGAAAACTGCATAATGAATTTTTAGAACGCTTTAAAATGGTAAATAATTATCGGAGTAATAAAAAAACTGAAATTATTTTAATTAACGGATTAAAGAAAACTCTTGTAAAACGCAATGTGCTTACTTACGGTTATGATTTAAAATACGGTCATAAGGACACTACAGGAACGGCATCGGGTTTGAACTCTGCCGTCTTAATAGAAAAAGCAATTTGCGAACTCTTAGAAAAAAATGAACTCATGCTTATGTGGTATAAAAAATTATGCAGCCTTGTAAAAATTACTCCTGCCGTAAAAGCCGTTTTACTGCAATACGGAATCAATGAAAAAAACATAAAAATATTTTATGCGCAAAATATAAGCAATATTCATACTATAATTGTTTTTATTTTAGACGATGATTTACAGATAATCGGTTCGGGTATTTCAGGTGATAAAGATGTTATGCACACCCTTGTTTCTGCCATTGAAGAAGCTTTAATGCAAAAATGGATGGACGAGCTTTCGCCTAAGTCTATGTATCTTAAAAATAATAAAAAATTTGACGATTATTTTTTTACTCTTTGTAATGTAAAACAAATAAGTATTGAGAATTTAAAGTCTGTACAAAAAATAATCATAAATCCGCCTTTTGATGATATTGAAATAGGTTTATTAAATATTGCAGGTTGTAGAAGAGAAATTACCATAAAAGCTATATCAAAAACTATGTTTAATTGTATTCCTACAATTTCAAATATAAGGAAAAATAAAACAAGAGTTATTTCCGTTCTTTACGGTATTGAAAAAGAGTTAAAAAATGCCGTAGAATGTGCTGTAATATAGGGAGTTCAATATGTACGGCTTTTCATTTAATATAGATGCAACGGTATTTAAAAATGATTTAAAAAATATAACTTGTTATAAAAACCTTGATTATGCAGCTGCCGGAGGCGGTGCCGTAAGAAATGCTAAATATGAAGCAGCGCTTTGTGCAATAGGCGAAGCCTATGAAAGAAACGGGCTAATAGAATATAATAATATTTCAAATAAGAATATTTATTCTTTTTCTTTGCTTGATAATACTATTCATATTTTTTCACTTGATGAGCTAAAACAAAAGAATATTTTTTTTGATTCTTGCGGATGTGCAGCTCATGTAAATTCAAATAGTTGTCTTGAAAATGCTTTTTTTGAGTTTTTGGAAAGGCAAAGTTTTATTTTTTTGTATCTTTCAAAGGGTAAAAGTTATAAGATAGATAAAAATATTTTGTACAAATATAATAGCTATAATATTTATTTTAACAATTTTGAATGTTATGAAATAAGTTTATCGGAATCATGTTATGTTGTCTTTTTTATAGGAGAATTAAAAGGTAAAATAGCGGTTTCTTTAGGTTCAGGTAAAAATCTAAACACAGCGATTATTTCAGCCTTAAATGAATTACATCAAATGTATTTAAGTCTCCTCAACGGCATAAAAATAGATGACAGTAAACCTAAGGATTATTCCGAAACCTATTTATCAATAGCACCTGAAAGAATAAAAAAAGCTTTTGAGTTTATAAATGAAAATGCCGTAAATTATACTGACCGTACCGAAAAGCAATATATTTCCATAAATGATGAGGTAAAAATTTTAAATCAAAAATACAAAATGAATCCTCTTGTTTCTTTTTTGCCTCTTGATGAAACAAAAATAAATAATATTAAGGTGTGTAAAATTTTTGATTTAAATTGGTTTCCGTCGCTTTTACCTAAGACTTTTGATAAAAAAACTTATGATTTTATAGAATCGGTTACAGGTAAAACTTTGGATAGGCGATGCACCTATATTCCTTTTCCGTAAATTCATAAGGAGTGCTTATATGTTAAATAAAAAAAAATTAAACCGCTGGGCTGCCTCAGTTTTAAAGCCGTTTTTTCCGGTTTTGTTTTTTCTCCTTTGTTTTTCTCTTTTAGGTAATTATGCGTCCACTTTTGAGCCTCTATTTACGGGTAAAATAATAGATGCGTTGACCTTAAAGGATAGGGCGGCTTTTTTTGCCTTTTTAAAAATCATTATTCTTTTTCAAATTGCAGGTCTTGGCTTTTCGCTTTTAAGTTCTTGGTTTCAGTTTTTACTCCAGCGTAAAATGACCGTTTACACCGAAAGCCGCCTTTATTTAAACCTCTTACATTTACCGCCTAAGGGAAGTTCCGAGCAAGATTCGGGTAAACTTTTAAATCTTTTTTTATCCGATTTAGGAGTGATGACGGGTATCTATACTTCTCAAATTCCTTCTATAATAACTTCGCTTATTATGATGGGTATAATAGGTTTTAGGCTTTTTAAAATAGATGTCTTTATTTTTTGTCTTACGCTCATAGTTTCGGTTGTTCCCGTTTTTTTGGCAAAATATTTCGGAACAAAACAGGCTGTTGTAAATGAAGTTCAGCGCAAAAGGCAGGATGAATATACTGCATATATAAATGAAACAATAAGGGGTTTACAGGAAATAAAAAACCATTCTTCACAAAAGTTTTTTATTTATAAGTTTAAAAATATTTTAAAATATATTTTTATACACGTAAAAGAATCTACGATTATCGGAATGCAGTCATCTACAGCTTCTTTTTTTACCAACTTTACCATAAATATTTCTTTATTTGCCATTATCGGTTTAACCGTTCTTGAAGGAAAAAACACCGTCGGCACTATTACCGCCGCCCTCATGTATTCTCAAAAGTTTAGAAGCCTTGTTTCTTCCTGTGCCGAAACTTATAAGGGAATTATAGTCTCCTTTGTTTCGGTGGAACGCTTAAAAACTATTTTTGATGAAAGGCAAAATTCTTTTTCAATTATAAAAGAAGAAAAAGATACTTCAAACATAAAAAAAATCAAAATAGAAAATTTAAAGTTTGCTTATAAAAAAAATAATTTTCTTTTTGAAAAATTAAATGCCGAATTTAAATTCCCCGGTCTTTATCTTATTAAGGGAGAAAACGGTTCCGGTAAAACAAGTCTTTTTAATATTATTTCAGGGAATATTAGTTTTAAAGGTGAATCGGTATTAGAGGGTAAAATCATTTTTTTAAATCTTGCTGCAAGACTTTCGTATATAAGTCAAAATCCTTTTATTTTTTCAGGGTCGATAAAAGAAAATTTATTATTCGGTAAAGAAGTAGATGAGGTTACAATAAATGATATTTTGACAAAAACAAAACTTGATAAGGTTATAGATTCTTTGGAAAAGGGGCTTGATACGCAATTAGGCGGAAAAGAACATATCCTTTCGCAAGGGCAAATTCAGCGTCTTGCCTTAAGCCGCTGCCTCTTGCAAACAGGCGAAGTTATTTTATTTGATGAGGTGGAAAATGCCCTCGATTCGGAAACAAGCCTTGCATTAAGCTCTCTTTTATCCGAGCTAAAGACAAAAAAACTTATTTTAATGATTACACATCGATCCTCCTA
>CALINC010000032.1 GCA_938045195.1 uncultured Treponema sp. | reverse complement strand
CATATAAAATGGATTCCAGCAAAATCAAAACAGGCACCGACTTATAAGTTCTAAACGATGTTTTAAGCATAAACCAAACATTGCTTAAAATGCCGTATTTTATAGGTTCTTCTTTTTTTTCCTCTTTTTCCATAAGGGAAGATGATAACATAAATAAAGGGAAGTGTCAAATAAAATCGAATTTCCGTATGTTGACCCGAAACTCCTTACAACGAATTAACATACTTGACAATAAAATATTTGATAATTGAAAAATAAGCTGTTCTATGGTATAATTGAGGTATTAGGAGGTTAAAAGGTGCTCAAAAGTTTTGATGAGTTGACCATTGCAGATGACTTTATGTTCTGTAAGATTATGCAGGATGAAGAAACGTGTAAAACCTTTCTTGAAATGACTTTAGCTGATAAAATAGGAAAAATTTCATATCTTTCATCTCAAAATGCTATCATTACCGCTTCCGAAGCTAAGGCAATACGCCTGGATGTTCTGGTAAAAGATGAAATCGGTAAATCCTATGATATTGAAATGCAGGCAGTAAATGAGCATAATCTTCCAAAGCGTATGAGGTACTATCAGGCAGCTCTCGACATTTTATTTTTAGACAAAGGCGAGCACTACAGCAGCCTGAATGACAGCTATATAATCTTTCTTTGTCTTTTCGATTCGGTTGGTAAGGATATGCCACTTTACACCTTTGAAAATATCTGTCTTGAAGATAGGCAAACGCTTTTAAATGACGGCACAAAAAAGATTATAATAAATGCAAATGCTTTTAAAAAAGCAGAAGATAAAAATTTAAGAGGCTTTTTAGAATATGTAAAAACCGGCAAAATTACAACAGAATTTACGGGGAGGATAGAAAATATGATAGAAAAATTAAAAAGCAATGAACAAGCTCGCAGCGAATACCGCTTTATCTCAGGTTTTGAAATGGATGCTCTTTATTACGGCAGACAAAAAGGTATGGAAGAGGGCAGGCAAGAAGGTATTAAGGAAGGTATTAAAAAAGGTATTAAAGAAGGTAGGCAAGAAGGAATTAAAGAAGGAATAGCTCAGGGAGCTTACCAAAAAGCTCTTGAAACGGCATCCGCTTTTAAGCGGCTAGGAATTGATATTGCTAAAATATCCGAAGGAACCGGTTTAAGCCGTGAAGAAATTGAAAGACTTTAAATTTTATGGAAGATATGGAGAAATATATGAGCATTACGAAAGATATTGAAAGCCTGATTCCTTACAGAATACCATGTTATGTCCGGGTGTCATCCTTGTCTAAACAATGGCTCAGGCTGGGGGAGCTGCCTTGAGCTTTCAAAAGATTTTTGAAGAGGGTTCTGTATTCGTGCGGAAGGTTTAATACCCCGATGCTCTGCGTCGGGGTTGTTGATTCTTTTGGCTGCAGCAGATAAGGTTAAGCCCGGCGATAAGGTCAGAATGGAAGTTACAAACTTGCGTGTATCCCCGCGCATGATTAAGCGGGCAGGGAAGGTCTATGTAGGGAGAAACACTTGCCGCCGAAGCCGAATGGATGTGCCTCGTCGGTAAAGAAGCTTAAAGCCTATTTTGAAACATAGTCCCCTGCAAAGTCCATAACGCTTACGGCACCGTAGGGGGCTTTGTCCTTATCGTTATAACCGATACCGGCTTTCTTAAATTCCGGTTTGAGGATATTTTTACGGTGTCCGCGTCCTGGAACTCCGTCATCGATTAAAAGCTGTGCTACAATTTCTTTCCCTGTCTTAGGACCGTATGCACAGTTTTCTCCGGCAGTTATAAGCACCTTTCCATAACGGTTCATACGGTCAAATGGAGATGAACCGTCACTGCCGTAATGCCCCGCTTGCCCTGTTTCGGCTTGATCATCGGCAAGCCATTGGGCGGCAGAACACAGACCTTTTTCAAGTTCTAAAAGCTCCATTGGTTTTGTCTTCATCAGAACATCGATACATTCTTTTACTGCTGATGCTCCCTCATTTGTTAATATAGGAATTCGTCCCGGGTCTTTATAAAGTTTTCCGTCAAAGTATTTTAGCCGAGGTTTAATTTCTTCTTCGGCATATTTTTTAGGATTGCGTCTTACCCTGTTAAGTTCAGCTAGAATATCTTTTACAATAGGGCTCTGTGTTGCATTGTAATGCGGTGCATTGTCATGCACTGTATTATCATTTGAAGCAACATTCGCCTGTGCCGGAGAAGAAAGGCTCTCGCATGAACTTAAAAAAATAAAAACAGTAAGCACCCAGATGGCAAATAACTTATTTTTCATATAATTCCTCTTTTATTAAAAAAATATTACAAAATTAATTTTCGATACTGTCTTTCTACACCTCTTGACTTTTTTTTAAATTGCTGTTACAATTCCCTCTTAGTATATTCCCTGGTTGTGTAATGGTAGCACCGCAGATTCTGGTTCTGCTTGTGGGGGTTCGAATCCTCCCTAGGGAAATATTTTATCTATATTTGGTCCCTTCGTCTATCGGTTTAGGACATGAGATTCTCAATCTTAAAAGACGGGTTCGATTCCCGTAGGGACCGTTAAAAAAGTTTGTTTTTTTGCTGTAGAATTCTGAAATTTTATACGATAATACGAATATGGAACGTATGCTCTCGACATTTGATCAATTAGTAAAATCTTTATCAAAAGAAGAAACTCAAAGTTTACTCGCAAATATACGCGTAGCTATGCAGGACATCACGTCTGATGTTCAAGAAAATCAGAGCGGTAATTCTTTAGACAATGTAAATTTTAGACAAAAAAGTGTTTTTCATTTGTCGGAAGAACCATTTTTAACCCGTTTATGGATTTCGCTTCGGTCATTTTTGCGTTCTATTCCTGTAGATACTCTTTATGGGGAAGAATTACTAAAACGACTAGGTAAAAAATTACGCCGAACTGCAGGAAAGTATATTATAATAAATAGAAATATTTATACTAAAGAATTTTATGAATCATTAAAAAATTTAAGAAAAACACAAAATTTCTTTTCATCAATTATTTCTTCATATGATTCGTTAAAAGGTTCTTTTTATATGCTATTAAGTTCTTTTGTGGCACCTATGGCTTATGAAAAACTTATGAAAGAAACAAATCCGTTTTCGGTTAAAATAGGTTCTGAGGTTTCGGGAACAATCCGAACTAATTTTTTGCGAAAGATTGACGGTGTTTTTTACAATTTAACCGATGAAGAAAAAGCGGAAATGTACAAAACAGCGCAAGGGTTGGAATGGATGCGTTCTTTTTGCGATTTGCCCTTGGATAAGACGCTGCTTAGATTCTCAAACATTTCGGATGCGGAAATAATTTGCCCTACGCTTACACTTCAGCCGGAGATGGAGATTCTTTCATCAATTTTATATTCCCAAAAAAATATCCCGCACAATTTATTGCAAACATTATTTTTATTACAATCGCAGGAAAAAATACCTAAAGATGATGAACTTAAACTAAAACATGAAGCCGATGAGTTCGTCAGGCAAGCGGTTGAAGCACTTTCAAATATAAAAAAATTCAACAATGAAGTTCCCATTATCGACATCACACGCTACATAAAAAAAGATATTTCTTGGGTGCCGTATAATATTGAGGGCGGGGAAGATTGGTTTATATATTTTAAACAAGCATGGTACGAACGCTTTAATCAAAAATGGGCTACATGGTCTTATGAGCAAAGAAAATATAATATTAAAGTTCAAATGCTCAATTTACTAAAGGCGGATGAACTTGAAACATTAAGATTTTCTCCTTGGAAAAATTTATGGGTTGAATGTTCTTTTAAAAAAGAATTTCAATTTTTATTTTTAAAAACTTTTTTTACATCATTTTATATGGAAAAAATTTCTATACCGCTTAAAACAATTCTTGTCGAGGGTAATTTTTACCGGCGGGAAAATTTAAATGAATACACAACATCATATAATATTTTGGAACATAGAAAAGGTGAATTCGATAATTATGAGAATCGGCTTTCACCTACCGGCGATATAGGAATTGCATTTGCAAAAATTAGAAATGAAAAAATGGCGACATTAAAAAATAAAAATCAAATTGAAGCATTAATGCGTACCGTAGAATTGGAAGCTAAACAATTACTGAATGCTACGATTGAGGCAATAAAATCGATTGACATCATCTTAACGGGAATTATAGGCGGCGGTAAAACAAGTATTTATGCAACGCTTACAAATTGGGCAAATATATCCGGCTCAAAAGGCGGAAAATTTAAAGATGAAATTGAAAGCGTACGAAATCAAATTCACAAAACCATTGAATTGCTTTCTCTTGCAGAAAAACTTGAAACTGAGCTAAAATAGAAATCGCAAAAAGAGTTTTATACACCTATACAATAGAGAACGCTCTAAATAAGTGTAGCCCCGAACCTACAAGCATTCCCAATAATAATCGAATGGTTATAACGGCAATTAAACAAATAATAATTTGTTTTCTGGCTGTCATAAATTTTCTTCCCGATAATTCATATATTTTTACAAAAACAGGGGCTAAAAATCTATCGAGCATATTGGCAATATTGCCGTTTCGATATTCGGGTATAAAGTCTAAAATTAACCGCAAAACTAAAATAATAATAAAGAAATTTATTACAAACGATAAAAAAGACCAAACAATTTTTACCAAAGCCAATAATATATCTATAGGTGCAACTAATCGCATATATGCAAGATTAAAAAATACTTGTGAAATAATAGATAAAACGCCGAGTGCTAAAATAGGAGAAAAATCAACATACCCTATTTGAGTAAACTTCCACCGCCTAAAAATTCTCAGATACGGCTCACAAAGTTCCGCTAAAAAACCTACGGTGGAGCCGCGGTTTACCCATGAAAGAAAAATATATGCAATACAAAAATAAGAATAAATTTTTACTGCAAATCCGCATGTATGAAAAATAGAAGACAGCACATCAGCCTCCAAAAATAAAAGTTTGAATTGTTCTTCCTATAAAATATCATAATAAAGAGAAAGTTACAAGATAAAAATCTTACGTTTCAATAACGCCGAGTTTTTCAAAAATAAAGAATATCAAACTCAAAATTACTACAGCCGGCGAAGCTAAAACCATTCCCTTAAATTCTATTTGCTCGAATTGTATTACACTGCCGCATTACTTTGTTTTATTTTTTATCCTATAGTTTTATCCAAATTGGAAGCTAAATATAAAAGACGGAAAAATATATGAATAAATTTTTACGTTTTTTTATCTCTTTAGTATTTGATCTATAACATATTCAGCCTTGACAGTATATAAAGATATAGAACATTAAATGGTGTTCTTGAAAAAAATATAATTTCCCAATTAATAAACATTCAAATGATGATATGTTTGATGTACTCTCAGATTATATATCAATTAAAAATTATAAAATATTGAATGTTATTAAATTAGATAATAATAAAGTATTTATGAATTATTTGTTCAGAGTCAACGAGCAACTTTCCACAAAAAAAGAAAAGTCAATAAAAATGCTTGGGCGATTTTTACTTTAACGATTTCATATTCTCTTGCGTAATAAGTATTTTTATGATAAACTACGGGCATAAATTTATACGGCAACTTGGAGTTTATTATGAACAAAATTATCGAATGTGTTCCTAATTTCAGCAACGGACGCGACCCTGAAATTTTGGAAAAAATTATTGCCCCTTTCCGCGGTAAAACCAACGTAAAACTTTTGGATTATGAGTCCGACAAGGATCATAACCGCTCTGTTGTAACAGTCATCGGAGAACCGGAAGAGCTAAAAAAGACGGTTGTTGAAGCTGTCGGAATTGCTGCGCAACTTATCGATTTACGGAAACACGAAGGCGCACATCCGCGTATGGGAGCGACCGATGTTGTTCCGTTTATTCCGATTAAAAATTCTTCTATGGAAGAATGTATTGAGATTTCAAAAGAAGTCGGACGGATGATTTGGGAACAGCATAAGATTCCCGTATTCCTCTATGAAAAGTCCGCTTCGGCACCGCACCGTGAAAATCTTTCGGCAATTAGAAAGGGACAATTTGAAGGAATGGCAGAAAAAGTAAAGCAGGCTGAGTGGAAACCTGACTTCGGCGGCACGGAAATTCATCCATCGGCAGGCGTTACTGCTGTCGGATGCAGAATGCCGCTTGTTGCGTTTAATGTAAATCTTGCGACAAGCGATCTCTCGATTGCAGATAAAATTGCAAAGAAAGTCCGGTTTATCGGCGGCGGTTTACGGTTTGTAAAAGCTATGGGCGTGGATTTAACTGAACGCGGTATTGTTCAAGTTTCGATGAACATGACCGATTACACAAAAACTTCCTTGTATCAATCTTATGAAATGGTAAAAATGGAAGCAAAGCGTTATGGTGTAAATGTTGTCGGCACCGAGATTGTAGGACTTACCCCGATGGCGGCTCTTATGGATGTTGCTTCATATTATTTGCAAATTGAGAATTTTGAATTCAGGCAAATTATTGAAGCCCGTCTACTTGAATAAATCGATTTGAAATTACCCGCTTAATTTAAAGGATTTTTTTTAAGCTCGTCAAAAAAATTGATGAGCTTAAAAAAATCCGGTGCGTTTGCTCTGATACAGGCTGTATTTTAAATAGCAATATAAATTGTAAAATATAGGTAAAATTTATAATAGCTCATTGATTTTTTATTGAAATCGCATTATATTATAATATTAAGGGGGGACATCTAAATCTCTTTTTATGATTTTTATTTAGCTAAAACAATAAGAGGAATTCGTATGCAGAATAAAATAAAAAAATATATCGGTACACTTAGCCTGTTTTTTTGATTGGCTCCATCATTACAGGTTGCACATCGTTACGTTCTATAACTCCGCATGTGGTGAAAACAGAGCTGAGTTTAAACAAACTACCGGCAGATAAAACTAGAGTCATTGTAACCGATTATAGACTTGGTACATACACCGATGATGTATGCTCCAGTATACAAGAGCAATTAACTCAAGCTTTATCTCATGATGCCATTTTATCTGCCGTTCAGTGTACTTTAACAGTTGATGTTATTGAATACCAAAGTTTTTTATCCACAGCGAATGGCATGGTGAAATCAAATTAAAAGTAATGCTCAAAAATGCTGATAATAAACTGCTGGGAAGTTGGGACATTTATGAAACAACCAAACGAGCGAATATATGGGGATATGCTACTGCTAAACAAACCGCTCAAGAGGCGTACACGGAAATCAATTTTGCTAAAAACAGCCGATAATGTAGGTATGGAAATAGAAAATATATTCGATTACTTTAACGACATCAAAATAATTAGCAATCACGACGGATATTTTTACAGCGTAAAGGAAGCTTTAAAAATATTACTACTTGGACTTCTTTGTGGGTGTAAAAATATTAGAGAGATACACGAGTGGGCAACTGAAGATATTATAAAAGAAAAACTTCGTAAAGAATTCGGAATAGAGAAAATACCTTGCTATTATTGGCTAACCTGTCTACTTAAATTGATAAACATAGACTCATTAAACGAATGTTTTATGAATATGGCTGAAGCTCTTATCAAAGAATACGGTACAGAAACGCCTCTTACAATAGCAATAGACGGAAAAACTATCCGTTCAACAGACAAAATGAGTAGCTATGAAAGCCCATAATAATAAAAAAAAGAAAAGGAGATTACTTACTATTCAAGTAAAATCTAATCAGCCTTTATTAAAAACAGCTATTGAAGAATATGTTCAAGATGAAATTTTAAGAAAACAAATGGACACGGCTTGTAAAAGTGAAAAAAATCGTGAAAGAGTTGAAAAACGAACAGCCCTTTGCACAACTAATTTAGGTTGGATGGATAATACAGGTGAATGGGAGGGGTTAAGCTGTATTGGCGCTATTCATTCCGAGTTTAAGAGTAAAAAAGGAAAGAGTGATTGATGAGGCATTATTATATTTCAAGCAGAAAACTTACAGCTGAAGAACTATTGAATATAGCAAGAAAAGAATGGGTTGTAGAAACAATGCATTGGTTATTAGATGTCCACTTCAGAGAAGATGATTGTAGAGTCTTAGATAAAAATCTACAACAAGCGTTGAACATAGGACGAAAAGTAGCGTTAAATTTGGTCTCTCGATACAAACAAAAAAATGCACTTAAAGCGAGCCTATCACATATTATGTTTAAAGCCCTTATGGATACCTCTTTTATCAAAAAAATATTACAAAATTGATTTCCGTGATAGTCGGAAAAGGGGGCTGCCTAGTTTCTGAATGGACATCTATTACCTATACATTGATTGTTCTGTTTGTAGTGAGTACAATGTATTTCCGATTTTTCCATATTTATATTAAAAATTTTTTTAATAAAATCTATAGCCGTAAGTAGCGATATATAGGAATCTCTTTTGCAGCATCTTGGTCCTCCAATATTTCCTATTGCTTCAAGTGATTTAGAAGTCATTTTATTTGAAAGTCCCCACGGCTCATTCTCAAGCGGCGTAGATTTAGAAATAATGGAAAGAAATATGCCTGTACTTATTCCTGCGCCGCAGGCTCCCCAAAATCCGCAAACTCCGCCCGGCACATTTTTCCCTCTTTTTTGCATCTCAATTAGATCTTGTTCTAAATCAATATCTCCGCCTGCATTTTTATAGGCTGTCAATAGTGCAGAACCTACCATCACATGATGTTCAGGCCCGTGCATATGACAAAATGGGGCTGCCATCAGCTTTTCAATAATTTCAATAGGATTCTTACTTTTTTCATTTAAACAAATGCCTATAATTGAATCCATCCCCTTTGTATGACATTCATTACATACATAATGACCTTTTTCACATCTGGTTTTACTTAATTCTTTTTTACGGCAAAGTACACACTCCATCATCTCATCATATTCGAGATATTCTAGCGGTGCCTTACATACTATACATTCATCTTTCATATTTTTCCCTTAATCCATTTTATTCGTGCGGAGGGTTTAATACCCCGATGCTTGCGTCGGGGTTGTTGATTATTTTAGTTGTTTTTTATAAATTGTCTAGTGTAAAACTTGGATTCGTTATCTTAGTTCCCTTACTTTTCATTTTATCACCTATATGCTCCCTCATTTTATTTCTTTAAATAGCAATATCGACATAGATTATATGTTAGGTTCATCATTATTATTGAGAATGTTGCACGAGCTAGTCTTATCGTTCTTACATAGATACCTTTCATTGAGTTTGTCATAAATCTAAATACATGTTCAACTCGCTCACGTATTTTTGATTTTTTTTCTGTTACTGATTTTTTGTTTTTTTGTAATAGTTCTACCTCTTGCTCCTATTTCACGGATTTGTTCATCTACCTAAAAATCTCATGAAAGACAATCTATCGTTTATTTGATACTCTGTTTGGTCATCATTTATGTTGTATAATCTTTGTAAGATTATTATTTTAAACATCATTACATAATCATATACTAGTCTTCTGCCTAAACCTTTTGCTTCATTCTTCTTTTTAACATATTTTTAATCTTTTTTAAAGGGGTTTTTAGAGGTACCCTATATATATTAAAACTAACGGTAAAGAAAGTAGTATCAAAAAAACAAATAAGTAACACTAATACCTAAAATTCCGCAGGTACTTTTCTAAAAAATTATTTTAACGCCTCAATAAATTTTTTATTATCATCTTTCGATTTTACGGCGATTCTTATATGCTTATTTCCCAGTCCGCTAAATGAAGAACATGTGCGTACTAAAATATTCTTTTTTTCAAAAAAACGCAGTGCTTGAATATCAGTATGGTTTAAAAGTTTAAGCAATATAAAATTGCAATCTGACTTGTATGGAATACATTGCATACTGCCGGTTTTTCCGTATTGTTTTAATGCTTTAAAAAAGCTAGTACGAGCTTCATGCATATATGCTTTGCTTTTTGAAATAAAATCGGCATCATTAAAAATTATAGAGGCAGCAGCTTCAGCTAAAATATTTATATGCCATGGCTGTTCAAAAGAAGAAATTCGTTTTACCGTTTCTTTTGCAGTGCAGGAATATGCTAACCGTATACCCGGCAAGGCAAAAAATTTTGTTGCAGCTCTGATAATACAAACATTTGTAAAGTGTTCTTTTTTAAAAAGATTTATGCTGTCATAATCGGTGTTACAAAATTCAAAAAAGGCCTCATCCAAAAGCAAAAAGGCATTTTTAAGCTTTATTGTTTTATAAATTTGCAAAAGAATATTTTTTTCTATTCTTAAACCGGTAGGATTGTTCGGATTGCCTAAAATGAGTAAATCTCCTTCGGTTATATTTTTTTCAAGGGTCTCTATGTTAAGCAGAAAATTATCAGTTTGTGGAATTGATAGAATTTCTTTATTTCTTATTTGAGCACGTAATTCATATTCTGAAAAACATGGAGGACAAATTATAATTCTATTAAAAGCTGCACAAAAATTGTCAACAATTTCCACTGCACCGTTGCCTAAAAGAACATTGTTGGGCTCGCAATTCAAATACGAAGCCGTAATTTTTTTTAACTCCGTATACTGTATATCAGGATACATTTGTAATTTGGGTATTGCTTTGAACAAAGCGATTTTTACTTTTTTAGGAATTCCAAGGGGGTTGATATTACTGCTGAAGTCTGTTAGTTTTGTATTGGTATACGATAAAAGCCCGCCGTGATTCATAATTTTATATCTCCTTATACTTCAAAAAAATTTCCGCTCTTTAAATAAAAAATATAAGCCCTTACTGTAAGATTTTCTCTACGTGCAGAAATCAAATCGCCGGCAGCTTTTTTATAAATTGAAAGTTGTGTTTTATGATTTTCAGGAATTTCAACTTCATCGGTTTTATAATCTATTATATAAACGTAATCTTTAGTTTGAAACATTAAGTCAATTTGACCGCTTATTGTTTGATGTTCATATTCAGTTAAAAAGGCATATTCAGGGTATATCTTTACCGCATTTTTTGCAAGTGCGTAGAATTCCGAATTGAAAAAATTGTCCACCCATGCACTGACTTTTTTTTGTGAACCTTCTGGATAGATAAATTCTCTTTGCAAAAGTTTTGCTTCAATCGCTTCGTGCGCAATAGTTCCTAACTGCGCCGGTGTAAAAGTTCCGCTTTGTCCGATATGTAATTCTTCACTCGGTATAGTAAACGCATAGACCCGCTCTTCCGACGGTTTTAATTCTTTTTTTGCTGCTTGCGTCGCGGCAATTATTTTTTTCTTCGCAAGAGTAAATTGTTTTATCTTTGCATTTTTATATCTTTCTGCAAAGTTCAACCTTTCGCTTGTTTCTTTTAATCTGTGCAGAGTCAACACATTTCTTTTTTGCGGCAGCATTTCTGTAAAAAGAATATTTGTATTATCATCGGGAATAGCCGGTATTAACATTCGTATAAAACTTTTCGGAAGGGCCTCTTCCTTTTTGCTTTCTTGCTGTTTAATAAAGATTTTTTTTATTTCGTGTAAAGACCGTTCAATCGGCAAACCGTTTTCATCTGTTAGCGGTTCGGCAGGGCTTTCATCGGCACCGTTTTTTTTATCCGGTTTACAGGTTGCATCATCTACAGCACTGATAATTAAATAACTTTCAGCCCGTGTGGCAGCTACATAAAACAAACGCTTCGCTTCAGCGATTAATTTTTTATTGGACTCGTCACGCATCGATTCAAAAATTATATTTTTTTCATCGGCATTTGTCTTAGGTGTATAAACAACAATACCGAATTCAGGTGAGTAAAAAACATTTTCTTTTTTTACAGGTATTCCCGCATAATTGGCGTTAGGAATTATGACGATAGGAAATTCCAAGCCTTTGCTTTTATGCGCGGTTAAAAAAGAAACAGCGCAGCTTTTTCGTTCTATAGGAATATCAATATCATCAAGAGATTCTTCTTCCAAAATATAGTCAGAAAGCACATCTATAAATTGTTGAAGTGTTAGCCCTTTTAAATCCGCTTGTTGTGCCAACTCAAAAATATAATCATACAATTCCAAATAACGGATATTTTCATCTTTACTTAAAAGAAAATATCTATAACCCTCATTATACCATAAGGTTGTAAGCAGTTCGGCACAATTCATAGTAAGCGCATTTTGTTTTATACTTTCAAATAAATTACAAGCATTCAGATATGTTTCTTTATTTTGCTTACTTAATTTTTCTGCAAGTTTAACGTCAAAAGCAGTTTTAAAATTAAGCAGTACGATTGCAAAAGCGTCGTCATCAAGATTAACAAAAGGAGAACGTAATACTTGAGCATAAGTTTTTATGTCCTCAGGATAAATTAGCAGTTTAAGCATCGCATAGATATCGTTTACGGGAGCGTCCTTAAATAAACCTTTTTGCTGTATACTCTGATAGGGAATTCCAAAATTACGAAATATGCGTTCGTATACAGATTGATTTGTTCCCGCCCGCATTAAAACTGCAAAATCATTCCAATCGCACGGCATTGCAGCTTTTCCTTTTTTAATAAGCATTTTGGAATTATGTATTTCGATAATTCTTTTTGCAAGATAATAGGCCTCAGTTTCTATTTCGGATAAATAAAAATTTTTATCATCGATAGTATCTGTGCGTGATTTATCAAGAAGTAAAATTTCCAATTTAGGGTTGACACCGGCAGTTGCATTTCGTTTTTCGGTAGGTAAATATTCAGCCTCATAAGGAGGTGTATCTAAATTACCGGCAGGATAAAAAACTTGGCTGAAAATAATATTAAATAAATCAATCAGGGCGGGTTCCGTTCTATAATTTATTGCAAGGCGTGCTGTTTCCATTTCTTCTTTAGAACTTATTTCGCTTGATAATTTCCTAAAAACGGAAACATCCGCTCCTCTAAAAGCATAAATGGATTGTTTTTCATCTCCTACAAAAAATAATTTATTCTGAATTAATTCTTCTGCGCATGGAACCGACTTATCGGCACGTTCAAGTTTTTCGGCAAGTAAAAACAATAAATCTCTTTGCAAGCTGTTCGTATCTTGAAACTCATCTATCATAATAATACGAGCATCTTTTTTATAAAAGTTTCTAAATTCAACATCTTCAATTAATGCATCTACAGCCAAACGCGAAACGTCCGCAAATGTTAAAACTCCTGTTTGTTTTTTTTGTAAAAGGTATTCTGTTTGTAGTTCGGTTAAAAGTTCAAATAGATGATACAAGTATTGTTGTGCATTTTCAAATATTTGTACACTTTCAATTTCTGCAATAGATTTTTTTAAAGAAGACTTAATTTCTTTTTCTCCGTCTCCGCCTTTTCTGCTTCTTGCTATTTTTTCCAGCATTAGTACAAGGGCTTCAATTTTTTCTTCATCGATTAATATGCTAGCAGGCGTAGAAGATTCTAAAATATTGACAGCTTCAGTAAAAAAATTATTTTCATTTGCGTGGTCTAAAATAACATTAATAATAGACAATATTTCTTGGAGAGCGTTCTGTTTTAATTTTACATAATATTCTTTTTGTGCTTTAAAACCTTGCATAAAATCTAAGGGTTTTGAAACATACACATATTTCGTTAGTAATTTTAAACACAAATCTTCAATAAAACTTTCTATTGATTTGTCTGATAAAAAAAACTGTAATGTTTTATCGGTGCGGTGCGTTAAAAAAAAGTCAAGCGAAATTCTATAGGCAAGTTTTTTTGCTTCGGTATTATCTATGATAAAATCAGGAGATATGCCAAAATTTTTACAAGCCAATCTTGCAATAGAATTGCAAAAAGAATCGAGCGTTGAAATTCTTGCAAGATGAAATTTCTCTACGGCTCTTACGGCATTAGGGTGGTCAATATTTTTCAATGTATCGTAAATACGTTTATGCATTTCTCCTGCAGCTTTATCAGTAAATGTAAGTGCAATAATATTTTCTACAGGAATATTTTTTTCTACAACAAGATACACATAACGCGAGGCTAATACTTTTGTTTTGCCCGAACCCGCTCCGGCAGTTATAACCGCATTGTTTTCAATTTTAACGGCATGAGTTTGATTTTGATTTAAATCTTTTAATAGTTCTTCAATTCGTATTTTCATATTTATTCCCCATCATTTATTTAACCGAATAGGTTTCTCTGCAAATATGTTTTAATTCACAAGAAGCGCACACACTAAATTTCACAGTATCGGGTTTTGCAAAATTTTCTTCCCGTATTTTATTTGCAAAATCTTTCGCACATATACTAAACGCATCCATCGCCGTCTGAAATTGTTCACGTGTTTTTTCATACCGTTTTGCGTCGGGAGTTATGATTTTTACATTTTTTTTATCTTTCAAGTTGAAAAAATATGCAGCATCGATTAAACCAAACTTATTTTCTTCTTTATTTTTAGAATTTTGCAGTATTTTATTTTCAGTTAAAAAAACATACATAGGTATTTGGAAATCCTTTAATTCGGCATTAAGACTGCCTTTTTCACCATAATCAACATAGGCGGGAGTATCTCCGGTTTTATAATCAATGATAACTGCTCCGCTTTCATCTTGTGAAAAAGAAACTCTATCTATTTTCCCGCGATACAAAATTCCGCTGTCATCAATTTCTATCCATTCTTCAATCCAAGCCGGTATATATCCGTCTAATAACTGTGCATCGGTTTGTAAAACAAAATCTACCGCTTCAAGCGTTTTTTTATTTAATGATTGAATAAACGGTTTTGCCAATCCGCCTTTTAAAATTTTTGAATATGCTGCAATATTTTTTATTTCTTCTTCCGCCATCTTCTTATATTTTTCTAAATTGTTTTTATTAAAGACGGCATCTTCTTTTCTTATTCGTTTATACAGATTTTCAAAAACTGCATGCGATACAAGACCAATATCAACAGCATTTATTATCTGTGCATCATATTTTTTAAATTTTATTTTAATAATTTTCTTCAAAAACCATTTGACCGGGCAAGTATAAAATAAGTTTAAATCCTCTTGACTTAATTTAACTGAATTATTTTGAAAAATATTTTTGATAACCGCTTCACTTAATATTTTACAAGAATGCTTATATCCCGATGTAATAAAAGAAAATGCTTTACCATGTTTTAATTTGCTTTCGTTTTCTGCACCCAATTTTTGCACAGGATATATTGATGAATGTATTTCATCTTCTTCCTTTTGAAAAGAATCATAAAACGAAAGAGCATTTAATTTCTGTACCGTATCGGCTGCACAAGCGGTTTCATTTTCTAAACGTTCATTTATAATTGAATAGCCCGAAAAGGAATGTCCGGTAAAACTAAAAACGGAATTTGCAGCTTCGGAGTAGGCATAAAAAAAATATGGAGAAGCGTCCATTTCAAATACGCCTAATGCTTCACGTTTATCTTTACGTAAAAAAGAAAGCTTATCATATACGACGCTAGTTTGTTTTTGGCTGCAATTTAAAACAAAGTGATATATAAAAGGTGTTCCTGCCGCAACTCTATATGGAAATATACTTACCGCGCAACCGGTATTTTTCGGAACATATATTTCTTTTTCAAGCTGCGAAACAAAAAAACGGAATCTATTTTGCGGCATATATTCATATAGCGATTCTTCCAACGCAGAAAGATTTTGTAATGTTGAAATACACCTTCCTAAAATTGCATTATCTTTTTCGGAAAATGCTTTAACATCTATACAACTCTCTCTAAATAAAAAATAATTCTTTTGCAGTTCCGCAAAAGTTTTTGAGTTCACCATTCTATTTGCAGCATTATAAAAAAGATAAAACCATTCTATAGCTTTTTCTTTTTGAAATATTTCGGACTCTTCCCTTTCATAATTAATTTTAAAAGATTCAATCCAAATATTTTTATATGCGGCAGCTTCCGTATTTTCTTTCCACGAAACGGCGCAATTATTTTTTATTCCGTATTCAATTAAATGATTTACTGCAGTTTTGTCTTTCCATGGAATATGATTATTTAAAATGACCGGTTTTATAAATTCAAAAGAAAAATTATGCTGCACACAATCGAAAATAAGCGAAAACAATTTTCCTGATTGCTCGTTTCCCAATTTAAATCCTGAACGGAATTCTGCCGGTATTCCGCGGAGAGAAAACTCACGTTTAATATATGCAGTATAATTTTCTATATCGGGAACGCTCACGGCAATTTCATCAGCTGGAACATTTTCAGATAATAATTTTTCAATTTGCAAAGCAACACCCCGTACTTCGGAACGTGCATTATCGTATATATCTAAAACAATTTCACGATTCTTAACTTCAGAACAGTGAATATACGTAAGTTCATTACAGGTTTTTAATAATTCAGCATGCTCCGAAAAATCTTCTATTAGTTCGGGATATATGATGATATATTTTTTTTCATACGAAACAAATTGAGAAGAACTCCAAGACGGTTCAAAGAAAAATTTTTTTTGTAAAAAATCTGAATACATTTTTTTTAATTGAAGAAAGTCTTTTGTTTCACAATCTGCTTCACTTTTTAATTTGCTGCGCTTTTCAAAATGGTCAAGCTGCGGTAGAATACCGGCAATCCATTTTGAAAAGATAGTACTTTCTTTTGCGTACACAGATGGAATAATTGAAGTAAACAAAGGTTCTCCTGTTACCGCCGCTTCTGCATTTTTTCTGCAAATATATTCTGCGAATATATTCCGTATAATATTTGAAACGGGCAGTAAATTTTCTTCTGATGAAATAAGACATTTTTCTTTAAAAACATCCCATGAAATATAATTTTCGGCAGGTACGGTTTTTAATCCGGTAAGATTAAGCGATTTTTGAAACCACAGCATTGCTGCAATTCTCGATGGAAATACAAAAACAATATTCAAATTGTCGCCGTATTTTTTTAAAGTTTCTTCAATTAATTTCATATATTCATTATACTGAAGATAAAATTTTTTACAAGCGATTAAACATCGGGAAACTCTGGCGTTGAAATTGTTCCCTACAATGTTTCTGCGAAGAATAAATGCAAACGGGGAGCAAATATTGTCAACGCCTAAAGACGGAACCCATGTTATTTATGGAATAAATATTTTTCACAATTAAACCGAGAGCTTTTTCTAAATCTATGTGAAAAATCAGAATCGTACAGTTTAGATTTTGAATATTTTATTCTACAGTGTTCACCATCGATAAATTCTCCCAATAAAATTTGAGCTTGATTTTTTATATTTTCTTTTTTAACTTTTTAGGTAATATCTTTTAATGTGCCGATAATTATTTTTTCATCTTGATAATCTTTATGTTCTGCAATAACCGCAATTACTTCCTCAAGCGTTATTTCCACAGAATTAAACAATTTACAATGTTCTTTTGCAAATTGTAAATGTTTCTTTGAAACAAAGAGAACCGGCATAAATAATTATATCGGCTTTCAATAAAAACTCTCTACCCCTTACGGTAATTAAATTAACATCACCGGGTCTGTGCCTACAAAATATACCATAATCTTTATTCTACTAGGCTTTTAATTATTTACTGAGAATAACGAAAATATAAACCATATCTTTCTTGACAAAGATTAGTCTTTATGGTATCATATCGGTGGTAATACCACATAAATAGAAAAAATGAAAACACAAAAAGAAGAATTTAAAAAGAATAAAGTTGCCTCAGTTATTCAAGATATGATTTTAAGCGGAGCTGTTTTAAACGGAGAAAGATTACCGTCTGAGCGAGAATTGGCGGAACGTTTTGGGGTTTCCCGCCCTGCCGTACATGATGCCTTATTGCAGCTGCAAACAAAGGGAATTATTATAATGCGACCAAGACATGGGTGCATTGTAAATGATTTTTCGTCTTCAATTTCTTTTTCGCTTTTAGCCGAACTTTATAGAAATAACCGCATACATTCGCCTGAAGAAATTGAAGAGGAACTCTCGGAGTTCCGGCAATTAATTTTAACGGATGTGATAAGAAAAATAATAAACCGCACAAAAAAACTTTCATTAAAAGCAAAAAAAGAATTTTTTCTCCCGCTGGAAAATCTTATCAAATTTTCAAATATCAAAAATATTGAAACTTCCGTTTATGAAGATTTTGAATTTTATAAAGCCTTAATTCTTTCTGCAAAAAATACGATTTATCACCTTGTATTTTGTGCGGCAAAAGAAATTTATATTTATCAGTTTAAACGTTTTTTGGAGGATAAAACTATTTTTCTTAAAACCATAAACGAAAATAAGCAAAAATTTATCGAAGCATTAAAAAGCGGCAAACAAAAAAAAGCTATTGAAATGATGCTCATTCTTACAAGTCCTAAAACTTACCGCAAAGATATAGAAGGAAAAACTTATGTCTAAATTTATTTCCAACGAAAAAAAATTGAATAAACTCAACAGCAAGTTAAAAAAACTCGGGCTTGAAAAAAAAGTAACCGCCGCAATAGATGTTAATTCGGTCTTGCTGACAGGCGATGTTTCTTCCATTGAAGAAAGACTTCTTGCAGGATATACGGCGGCGCGTTTTAAATTTAAAGGAGTTATAAATGATTTAACCGTGAACGGAAAAGGCGAGGAACCGATGCAGCTTCCGCCGATTACTGATGAACTTTTACAAAATAAAAAATTCGATGTTGTAATAATAGGCGGCGGTGTTATCGGCTGTTCTATTGCAAGAGAGTTTTCAAGATATGATTTAAAAATTGCCGTGTTTGAAAAAGAAAGCGATGTAGCCATGCAAGGTTCGGGGCGTAATGACGGTATGATTCATCCGGGTTTTGCAGATAATCCCAAAAAGAAGAAAGGTAAATTTAATACGCGCGGAAATAGAATGTACACGCAAGCGGCACAAGACTTAAATTTTGAAATAAACCGCTGCGGGAGTTTTCTCTTATTTGATTCGCCGCTGCTAAAATTGCTTGTCCCAATTATGAAACTTCGCTGTAAATTAAATGGTGTTGACGGAAATTACGGTTATAAATCTAGAAAGCAAATAAAAAAAATAGACCCATATATGACCGATAAAAATTACGGCGGATTTTGGCAGCCTTCGGCAGGAGTTGCCTCTCCTATGAAGGTTACTATTTGCTATGCGGAAAATGCGGCGCAAAACGGCGTAGAATTTTTTTTCAATACAGCAGTTACCGGAATGAAAAAAGAAAACAATACAGTTTCTCAAATTGAAACAAATAGAGGAACATGCAGCACTTCGTTGGTTGTAAATGCTGCAGGAGTTTGGGCGGATAAAGTCGCCGGCTTTGCAGGCGATAGATTTTTTTCAATACACGGAAGAAAAGGCGCTGACGCAATTTTAGACAAGCGGTTAAATGGTGTGCAAAAAACCAGTTCGGCAATTCCTCATCTTTTAACATTAAGTAAAGGTCATTCAAAAGGCGGCGGAATAATGCCTTGTGTTGAAGGAAACTTGCTTATAGGTCCTAACGCCGTTGAAGTTATGAATAGAGAAGATTTTTCAACAAGTCCCGAAGCAATATCAGAAATTAAAAAACATTTAAATTTAAACTCTAAAGTTTCGGCTTCGGATATTATTACCTATTACAGCGGCGTGCGCGCCTGTACTTGGGAAGAAGATTTTATTGTTGAGGCTTCGGAACGTGTTGAGAATTTAGTGCATGCAGCAGGTATTCAGTCTCCCGGTTTCGCCTCTGCTCCGGCAATTGCAGAAGATATTGTCAATATTTCTCTTTCTATTCTAAAAAAGAAAATGGAAGTTAAGGTCAATAAAAATTTTAACCCAAAATTAAAAAAGCCGCCGATACTTGCCGCCCTCTCTACTGAAGATAGAAAAAAAATAATAGAACAAAATCCGCAATACGGAAAAATAATTTGCCGCTGCGAACAAATCAGCGAAGGAGAAATAAAGGATGCCTTAAATTCGCCGTTAAAGGTTTTTACGGTTGATGCAATAAAACGAAGGGTACGCGCCGGCGCAGGACGCTGTCATGGCGGATTTTGCACTCCGCATATATTAAAAATTATTTCGGAAGAACAAAATATTAAAATCGAAGACATTACAAAAAAAGGAGTAGGCTCGGAGCTTGTGCAGCCGATAGAAACTTTTAGAGTGTTTAATGACGATGAAAAATAAACCCCTGCGGGAAACCGGCATATTTCATAACATTTCCATCCGCCCAAAGTGAGCGGGCCTATGTAGATTAGCTATTGACGTTTTTCGTATATCAATTATTAAGGTGCTTCTTATATTTATTCCCACTCAATTGTTGCAGGAGGTTTTGAGGTTATGTCGTACACAAGGCGGTTTATTCCTTTTACTTCATTTATAATTCGCGAAGAAACCTTATCTAACACTTCATATGGAATATGTACCCAATCCGCCGTCATAAAGTCGGATGTTTTTACTGCGCGTAAGGCAAGGGTGTAGTCGTATGTTCTAAAATCACCCATTACGCCGACGGTTTTATTTGATGTTAAAACGGCAAAATATTGGCTTAAGTCTTTTCTTATTCCGCTCATCTCCAATTCGTTTCTCCAGATTGCGTCGGCATCGCGTAAAATATTCAGCTTTTCTTCCGTAACTTCGCCGATAATTCTGATTGCCAAACCGGGACCGGGGAAAGGCTGGCGGTAAACCAAATAATCGGGTAAACCCAACTCTTTTCCTAAGAGTCTGATTTCATCTTTAAATAAGGAGCGTAACGGTTCAATTAAGGATTTAAAGCCTATGTTTTTTGGAAGCCCTCCGACATTGTGATGGCTTTTAATTACTGCGGAACCATCGGCTCCGCTTTCGACAATATCCGCATAAATGGTACCCTGTGCTAAAAAATCTATCGTGCCGATTTTTTTTGCTTCTTCTTCAAAAATACGGATAAATTCTTCACCTATTATTTTACGTTTTTTTTCGGGTTCGCTTATTCCGTTCAGTTTGTTTAAAAATCTATCTTTTGCATTTATACGGATAAAATTCATTTCGGTATTTGCAAAGACAGCTTCTACTTCATCTCCCTCATTTTTGCGCATAAGTCCGTGGTCTACAAAAATGCAGGTTAAATTTTTACCGACAGCTTTATTAAGCAGGGCTGCCAAGACGGAAGAATCTACGCCGCCGGAAAGTGCTAAAAGAACCTTGCTTGAACCTACGGTTTTTTTAACCTGCTCTATGGAATCGGTTAAAAAATTTTTCATATTCCAGCAGCCTTTTGCCCCGCAAATAGAATACAAAAAATTTTTGATTATCGCTTTACCTTCTTCGGAATGTTCAACTTCGGCATGAAACTGGATTCCGTAGAGTTTTTTTGCGTCATTTGCCATTGCAGCATTTTTTGTGTTTTTTGTTCCGGCAATGGGAATGAACCCTTTCGGTAAATGCTCTACGGAGTCTATATGGCTCATCCAAACTGTAGAATTTTTTCTTAAACCTTTAAACAAATATGAATCGGTATTAAATTCCGTTTCAGTTTTACCGAATTCGCTTTTGTCTGTTTTTTTTACAGAGCCGCCTAAACACTGTGCCATAACTTGCATTCCATAGCAGATTCCTAAAATAGGAATTCCTGCTTCAAAAATACTCATATCAGGTTTTGGTGAATTTTCAGCATACACGCTGTTTGGTCCGCCTGTAAAGATAATTCCGATGGGTTTATTTTCTTCTATATACTTTCTACATTTCTTATAACTGACAATATCGGAATAAACATTTAAATCGCGTACGCGTCTTGCTATAAGCTGAGTATATTGTCCGCCGAAATCAACGATTAAGATTTTTTCAGTATCCATATTTAAGAATTCCTTTTATTCTGCGAGTGTATCAAATAAAAAGGGTTTATGCAAGAAGCGTTTTGTAATGGCTTTTTTGCTCTGCTGCAAAATTTCTTTTTACTTATAAAAATAGTATTTTTACTCTTGAAAATTTTTAATATATGTGTATACTATACACGAAACAGTGTGGTGTTTCGTGGGCGGATATTAAGTCGGTATTGTATTCCCCTTCTTAAAAATTCAAAATGTAGAATTATTACAAATTTAGTTATGCTCAATACGTATTTTTTGTTAAAAATTGTATACACATAATGTATATAATTTTGAAAGCCGGTACTGCAATTAAAAATTGATTGTATGGCTGATACTTTGTATCGCACATTTAAAAAAACTTTTTTCGGAAACTAATGTTTCCTACAAAAAGTTTTTTTAGGAGAAATGATAAACAGTTCGGCGCAAATGGTGCCTCACTGTTTATCCGGTGAGTTTGCCTTTAGGTAAACGTCGTATTATTGGGAGAAAAAATGAAAAGACGATTTTCGATTAAAAGAAGGCTTGTTTGTGTCTTCGGACTTTTAATTTTATTTACAATTTTTATTTTAGAGATGGCTGCGATAATTGTCGTAGAAAAAGCAATGATAAACAAAGTTCATATACAACTTGCGGAAAAAGCGGAAGATACTGCTGCACTGATAAACGAGCGTGTGCTATCGTTTTTTACTACACTTGATGCTATGGCAAGACAAGAAACTCTGAGGCTGGATATTCCATACGAACAGAAAGCAAGTGTCTTACAAAAGGAACTTATATTTCATCCGGAATTTGAATCGTTTGGAATTTGCGATACGACGGGAAATGCATGGACAACCGACAACTCTTATTTAAATGTTTCTGATAGAGAATATTTTCAAGCGGCGGTGAAAGAAAAACGTTTTGTAACCGAACCCTTGCTTTCTCGTGTAACTAACAGCCTTTCCGTATTTTTTGCAGTGCCTATGTATGATGACAGCAAAGCCGTAATCGGAGTTTTATACGCCCGCGTAAACGCCGCCGGTCTTTCCGATATGATATCCGATATAGTTGTAGGTGAAACCGGAGATTGTTACATTATCGGACTTACCGGTAATACAATCGGCGATCCTGATATTGAAGTGGTAAAAGCGCAGGAAAACAGTATTGAAAAAGCAAAAACGGATGCTTCATTTATCGGAATGGCTGAATTTGAAAAAAACGCTCTGCATTCTACAAAAGCCGAGACAGGTTATTTTGACTGGCAGGGAGAAAAACAGATTGCCGCTTTCGGTATTATTGCTCATACAGGATGGAGAGTTATAATTTCCGCACCCGTATATGAATTTTTAGGGGTTATCAATGTATTAAAAAACTCTATGTACATTATAGGAGCGGTAATTTTAGCTGCGGCACTTATAGTTGTATTTTTAACAGCCCGTAAAATCGTTCAGCCGATAAATAATACGGTAAACGCATTAAAAAATATAGCGCAAGGTGAGGGTGATTTAACGGTTCGTCTGCCTGTAAAAGGAAATGATGAAATTACGGACCTTTCTTTATATTTTAATGAAACTATTGAAAAAATCAGAGAATCAATAAAATCGGTTGGAAACAATTCCATTGCTATGCAGAATGTAGGAGAAGAGCTTGCAAGCAATATGACCGAAACGGCAAGTGCGGTTTATGAAATCAGCACAAACATTGAGGGGATAAAAAAGCAGATGCTTACACATTCTTCAAGTGTTATTGCGGTCGGTTCGTCTTTACAAGTAATGTCAGAAACAATTGAGAAGGTAGACGAACATATAGCAATACAAACAAAAAATGTCGAAAATTCTTCGCAAGCAATTAACAGTATGGTATCAAATATCAAAACGGTTGCTTACACGGTAGAAAATAATCTTAAAACACTTGAAGACTTAAATAGCGCGACAGGAAAAGGGAAAACAATAATAGCCGAAACGGTAGATTTAAGCAAATCAGTTGATGAGAGTTCTGAAATTCTACTTGAAACCAGCTCCATTATTCAAAATATTGCAGCACAAACTAATTTATTGGCAATGAACGCTGCCATTGAGGCAGCCCATGCAGGTGAAACAGGAAAAGGTTTTGCCGTTGTCGCGGGAGAAATACGTAATCTTGCAGAAGAATCAAGTACACAAGGAAAAAACATTACATCAATGTTAAAAGATCTAAAAGAAAAAATAGGCAGAGTAAATGCCGCTGCCTTATCCATAGAACATCAATTTGATACTATTTTTGAATTGGCAGGAAAAACAAAAAATCAAGAAAAGAATATTATGAACGCTATGCAAACGCAAAGCGATGAAAGCAAACAAATAGTGCAGGCAATGTCTCATATAGAAGATGTAACCGGAGAAGTAAAGAAAAGCTCAAAAGAAATGCTTTCTAATAGTAACTTGGTTTCCAGAGAAATGGAGAGGCTTGGTACTATGTCGGATATTATTGCAAGCAGTATGAATGAAATGGCATCCGGTGCAGTACAAATAAGTAATGCGGTACATGAGGTCAGCGATATAAGCCAAATGAATAAACGGAGTATAGAAAATTTGGTATACGAAGTAGGAAAATTTAAAATATAGAATTTTTTAAAATCCTATTGACAAATGGGGGGGGGGTATGATAGAAGAATATGACATTTTGTTTTTTTAATAGTGTGCGGCTCGGACAAAATTCGTTAAGCTTGCTGCACGCATTGACACAGCAGGTAATCCGTATGTATAATGCAGGTATGTTTAATAACGTAATGATATATTGGTTACCACTTTTATAAAAAAGGAGGCAGAATGCGCATAAAAAAAAGGCTTATTGTATCAAATATAATTGCATTTACAATTATTGTAGTAATTACAACATCTATTGATTATATATACACTGCAAGTATATTTACAAAAAGTATGAACAAAAAAAATCAAGTAAATGCCGATTTAATTGCCTCCAAAGTTGACGAGTGGCTGCAAAATCAAATAACTAGAGTTGAGCAAGTGATAGACGTGATTAAATATCTTAATATTGAAGATTATAATTCCGTAACTCCGCTTTTAGTTAATTTAAATAAACAAAATCCTCAAAATGATTTTGCCGTTTTTTTTGAAACCGGAGTTTTTGCCAATGGGCAGGATTGGCAGCCGCCTCCGGAATATAACCCGCGCGAACGTCCATGGTATTTACAGTCTAAAGAAAGCGAAGCGGTCATAGTTACTGCTCCCTATCTCAGCAACAGCGGCGAATCCGATAGTATAGCCTTTGCTATTGTAAAGCGGTTTACAACAAAAGCCGGGCTAAAGGGCGTTGCTTTCACAGAAATAAGGGTCGCTGCCCTTTTATCGCTTATCGAACAATTTCAAGGAGGCAGCGGGGCTTATGCTTTTTTAATAGACAAGCAATATCGTATTCTTTCGCATCCTCATAGCACATACAGAATGAAAAATACCGGATATACCGCATTACGGGAAATTAATGGAGGTGAGGAGTTTTTCAAAGAAATTTCATCCCGTAGTTTTTCTCCATCAGATGATATTGTTCCTATCAGTATATACGACTATGATAACACATTCAGGTTTTTTTTCTTTGCAAAATCTAAAATTTCAAATTGGATAATCGCCTTTGCACTGCCGGCAGAAGACTTGTACCGCCTATTTACAAGTATGCGTATTAGAACCGCTCTGATATGTTTTATTCTTATAATAGTTGTAGGTGTTGCCTCTGTTATTATAGCGATAAAATTAGCATCTCCTATTGAAGAAATGACAACAACATTAGAAAGTGCTGCAAAAACAAATAATCTTATTTCTCTTGAGAGTTTCGGCAAATCCGACTATGAACTTACAAAAATTGCAAAAAGTTTTAATACTGTTATAAGAAAAAATTCACAAGATCTTATGAGCCCCGGCAAAATAAATGTAAGCGGAAATATGTCGGGTATTACAAGAAAACTTCGTGAAATAATGATGATTTTGAAGCCTGTAGAATCAGCATATATTTTATATCTTGATATAGATAAATTTAAAACAATAAATAAAATATGGGGGTATTATGCAGGAAATGAGCTGATTGAACATGTGTTCAATATTATCTTAAATTTTATGAAAGAAAAACAATTACCCGAAAAAGATTTTATGCACATAGCAGGAGATGAGTTTGTTATCTTTTATAAAGGGAAGAAAAAAGAAACTTGTGCCTTTGCATCGGATATTATTGATAGAGTTTCTAAAACCCGTTTTGTATGGAATGATAAAAACATTACCATTTGCATAAGTGTCGGTATTGTCCCCATAAACATAAAAGTGCAAAACGAACAAGATATTCTTGTCAGTGCGTGCGAAGCATGTTCGCTTGCGTTTAAAAGCGGAGGAAATTGTTATAAACTCTTATCGAATGTAGATTCAATGATTTTTACAACGCGTAATATTTCTTTTTGGCTTAATACAATTCAAAAAGCATTAAAAGATAACCGGATTCTTTTATATAAGCAGGCTATCGTACCGCTTAATGATATTGTCCCTGCCCCGAAGTATGAAATACTCGTCCGTTTACAAACTGAAGACGGACAAGTCATTATGCCCGATACATTTGTCCCCATTGCGGAACAGTACAATATGATTTATGAGATTGACCGATGGGTTATAAAAACTTCTTTTAAATACTTTGCCGAAATGAAAAAAAATAATGTGCCTGACAGTAAAGCTATATTTTCTATAAATATCTCAGCAGACTCTTTCTTTTCTAATGACTTAATCGACTTTATAAGCAAAACCCGTGCGGAATATGATGTCCCTGCTCATAACTTCTGTTTTGAATTAACCGAAAGCTGTGCCGTAAGAAATTTAGACGCAACATCGCGATTTATAACGGAATTACGAAAGCAGGGATTTTCTTTTGCTCTTGACGATTTTGGAAAAGGCTTTTCGTCATTCCCATATTTAAAAACACTGCCTATTGATTACGTAAAAATTGACGGCTCGTTTATAAAATCTATAGATAAAGATTATATAGATTTTTCAATGGTAAAGACGATGCGGGATATGTGTTATCATTTAGGTTTGTATACAATCGGAGAATATGCCGAAGATGAACAAATAGTGGCGATATTAAAAGATATTGGAATAGATTACGGGCAAGGTTATGCGTTCGGAAAACCCATACCTATCGCCGATTAATCTTATGTTCGTGCAGTGCGTAATAACAAAGTACTTAATATAAAGAAAATAAGAATCGGTGTCCATGCACCTGCCAACGGCGAAATATATTCCCACTTGGCAGACATCATAGTCATCATTTCAGTTATATAAAAAAGGGTCGCAATGCCTAAACTGAATAAGATACTCATAAGCAAAATATTTTTTTTAAATTTTCCGCCGAGTGAAATTGAAAAAAACAAAACTATAAAAATTGTAAACGGAAATGAAAAGCGGCGGTAATATTTTGAAAGTGCTTCGTAATAGGGTAATCCGTTTTTTTTCAGATTGAGAATAAATATTTTTGCATTTTCTATTGTCATTTCATCAACGGAATTTAAGTTGCGCTGAAAATTTTCCGGAGGTTCCGTCAGTATCAAATTATCGGGAAATGTTGACGAACGGCTTACTTCATTTTTCTCATTAAATTTGTAAATTGAGGGATTATTAAAAACCCAGCGGCCGGTATCCCACACAGCAAATGACGATTGTATTATCATTGAAAGATTCCCGGTATCATCCCGTATTACAGCCGATACGTTTGATAAAGTTTGTGCCGTTGCATTATAATAATCCGCCAGATATACGATCTTTCCTAATTCGGATAAAATTACAATATCCGACGAATTTAAATTTTCTTCGGTTTTTAAAAGCTGTTTTGAAAGTTTGGATTTTTCAAACGAATATTTTATAACAATTTTATCTTCAAAAAAAATCATTCCTATCGAAAGTAAAAAACCGAAAATCAATAACGGCAGGGTAAATTTTCCAAGAGAAATTCCTGCGGAAAAAATAGAGGTTAATTCATTACGTACATACAGATTTCCCATCGTATATGAACCTGCAAATAAAATTGCAAGAGGTACGGAATATGAAATACATTTAGGCAGATAAAACGCCATCACTTTTAAAATATCCTTTACAAGTGCCCCGTTTTGCAGATATTCTACAATATGTGCAAACAATTCGCCAAGTTGCAACAATAAAACAAAAAATAACAGCGCAACAATAAAGGTTGGAATAAATAATTTCATAAGATAGCGCCAAATTAACTTCATTTTAAAATCCTTCTTATTGCAAGTATTACCGTAACGGCAACGAGGAGAATATTCGGAAACCACATTACAAGAGCTCCGTTTATTTCTATATTTGATTCCAAGCAGAGCATTTGCCCGCCTATTAAAAATGCCCAATATGCAACGGAAATTA
Source organism: uncultured Treponema sp. (assembly GCA_938045195.1). Classification (GTDB taxonomy): domain Bacteria; phylum Spirochaetota; class Spirochaetia; order Treponematales; family Treponemataceae; genus Treponema_B. The sequence goes on along the minus strand of CALINC010000032.1, from coordinate 8,082 downwards.
GAAGACCTACAACAAAGCCTACGCCTTGGTCATAGGCTTTGCCCGAACGGCTTATTGCAAATGCTAACAATACAAAAAAAAGAGCCCCGAACGGTACGGAGAATTTTCTGTGCAATTCCATTACATATATATTTAAAAAACGAGGGTCTGTATCGGGATCTTTGCGTTTTTCTCTAATGTCTTTTATTAAGTCTCTGGAAGTCATTTTGTCGGGACCCGCACTGGAAATAAATTTGGGTGCTACGTCTTTCGCAAGAACATTGTAGATAATACTTTCACCATAAGCAGTATCGAACTTTGATGGATCCGTTAAATTCAAACTAAGAAGACGAGGGTTTAACATTTCGAGCTGCATAATAATTGCCTTGTTATTGGATTTTTCTACATTTGTTATTCCCGAAGATAAAAAACGCTTTGCATCTCTTTGGCTGGAATCAATTATCAAAAGGTTGTGAATACTTTTGTCTTTTATAAGTCCCGTAACAACAACGGAATTCTCATTCCGCTTAATTGAGTATGATTCAAGTTCCAATGCAGGAGTTGAAGAAGCGATGTCGTAAAGCACTTCATTGAATTTAATTGTACCAGACGGAATTAAAATATCGTTTGTAATAAATGATCCTATCGAAATTAAAAGCCCGACGACAAAAACGGGAATTAAAATAAAAAATGAAGAAATGCCAAGAGCATTCATCGAAATAAATTCATAATCGGCAGAAAATCTTCCTAAGCACATAAGGGTACCCACAAGAGCTGCGTAAGGGGCTGTTGTAGCAATGATAAACGGCAGCGAGTAAAAAAGTAAAAGTAATACATCTTTAAGCGGTGCTTTTTTGGAAAGTATTTCTTCCGCCATTAAAAGAATTTGATTTACAAAAAAAATAAAAAAGAAAAATAAAAAAGAAACCGCAAAGTATAAGAGTAATTCTTTTAAGATATACATAAAAACGGTTTTACTTCTAAATTGAATTTTCTCATCTAAAAATTTAAATGGGAAAGAGAATATTTGTTTTATACTCATCATTTGTATTGCGCTAATTGAATTTAGTCTCAAAAATATTTTATATGTTTTTTTGCCGTGCAGCCGCAGTAATTACCCGCATATTTTTGAAAAATTGCATCCCTCCAATATCACACTTTAAATTTCTCAACTTCTTCTGCAAGAATATCGGCACTTTTTTTATTCGTTTGCGCGATTTCGTTTATTTCTTGAACCGCATTATTTATTTGTAGTGCACCCGAAGCCATTTCATTTATATTTGAAGTAATAACACGGGTTAGCGAGTCCAACTTTTGCATTTCAGTTGCTACTTGTTCCCCTCCTTTTAACATTTCAGCAGAGCCCTCATTTACTTGTGCCGTAACGGTATTAATTTCTTTAATTGCCGTTAAAACTTCACGGCTTCCGTGTTCCTGTTCCTGCATAGCGTCCATAAGTGTGCTGCTCATATTCTTTACTTGTTCGGATAAATTAAAAATAGCATTAAACTTTTCTTCTACGGTTTTGGAAGATTCTGAGAGGGTTTCAATTTCACCGGATAAGGTTTTTAATGTTGCCGTTATCGTTCTGCCTTGTGCGGAAGATTCTTCAGCAAGTTTTCTGATTTCATCTGCAACAACGGCGAAGCCTTTGCCGGCATCTCCCGCATGAGCGGCTTCAATAGCAGCATTCATAGCAAGTAAGTTAGTTTGGCTTGCAATGTGTTGAATAACGCTTGATGCTTCCATAAGAGAGCCTGATTCTTCTGAAATTTTTTGAGTTATAGTGTTGGAATTGATAATAACATCTTTACCGTCGCCGGTAGCACTTGCAAGATTTTTAATTACATCATCACTTTTTTCGAGTGTTTGAGTAATTGAAGCTATATTTGCTACCATTTGTTCGATTGAAGCTGAAGATTCCGTAACACTTGCAGCTTGAGTTTCAATACTATTATTCAGCAATTTTATCCTGTGAATTATTTGTTCAATCGCTGAGGCGGTTTCCGTAACACTTTCTGTCTGCGTTATGGTTTTTTCTTTGACATTATTCACATTTGTTGTTATTTGTTGAATAGCACTTGCCGTTTCCGTCATATTACTTGAAAGGTCAGAGCCTAGATGTTGTATTATTTTGGTATTATCGCCGACTGATTTAATCGAAAGACCTATTTTTTCAACTGTCTGATTAAAATATTCGGAAAAGTCGGTAATTTCACTATTACCGTTTAACGACAACCTATCCGTCAAATCTCCCTCTCTTACATTGTATAAAATACCCACCATATCACCGATAGGAGCAACGATCATTTTTTTTATAACAATCGAACTTACAATAACGACAATAACCATAAAACCTATTGATAATGTAATAATTAGGATTATTGTTTTATCAAGATGCGTACCTAAACTTGAGTTTGCTTTAGCTGTGGAAATTCCGCAAAACAAAAGGTATTTTATAGAATTTCCCACAGAGATAGGGCGATATGCAGTGATAAAAGGTTCTCCCAAAATATCCGCATCGCCTATATATGTGGTATTCTTCATAACGGCGGTATAAGCCGCTCCTTTATCCAAATACGTGCCGACGGCTCTTTTACCGGATTTATCCTTGATTGTAGTGAGTATCCTTTTAAATTCTTTATTCTCCGGCGCAAAAAAAGTAATTGCAACGCCAAGCTGTTGCGAAAGATTGTCAAGGGTTTCAATCGTAACAGGTTTTTCCGAACCTGTAAGATCACCATCCCGAATTTCCAAGCTGCCGTGTAATACTTCAAGATGACTTTGTATAATATTTAAGTCGCTGTTTAATTGTTCGGTAACAGCTACATTTAAAACAGTGTTAGATATGGATTGAATAATAAAAACCGTCAGCGGTAACATTATACCGACGAACAATAGCATAAAAATTAAAAAGATACCGCCGATTTTAAAAGATAGTGTTCTGCGATGATTTGTTCTACGAATTAAAACTTTGTCTTTTTTTGGAGGGGATTTTTTCATTTTGTCAAGCTCCTTTTTTAGATTAGCAATTATTTTTTATAGTTTTTAAAGCATATATCCATTATATCCATATTACTGCCTTATGTCTAGTTCTCTTTATATCAAAATCGGAAAAATAATTTAGGCATCTTTGTAAATCAACAACCCCAACGCAGAGCGTACGTTGCGCAGCAACAGGGTATTAAACCGCACGAATAAAAAGGCTCTAAAGATATTCATCTTGGGAGCCTTTTCCGTTTAAATTTACACTTTAAACTTTTTTACTTCAACTGCAAGAGCTTCAATACTTTGCTTATTTTTTTGCGTAAGTTCATTTACCTCCTGAATAGCCTCATTTATCTGCACTGAACCTGAAGCCATTTCATTCATGCTGCCCGAAATAATACGCGTCAGATTATCAAGTTTTTTCATTTCTTGTACAACTTCTTCGCTTCCGCCGAGCATTTCTTCCGAACCGGACTTTACCGTTTCTGTTACGCTTTTTATATCAGTAATGGCAGTTAATATTTCGCGGCTTCCTGTTGACTGTTCTTTCATTGAATTAATTATAACATCTTCCTGGTCGGAAAGAGTATGTGCAAGTTTATAAACTTCTTCAAAAGTTTGTTCTGCCCCGTGTCCCGTAGAGATCAGTTTTTTTATAATTTCAGCCGATTCTTTCAGCACTGCCCCTATTTGCTTACCCTGTGCATTGGATTCTTCCGCAAGTTTACGTATCTCATCGGCAACAACAGCAAAACCTTTTCCGGTATCGCCTGCATGGGCGGCTTCAATGGCAGCATTCATTGCAAGTAAATTTGTCTGGCTCGCAATGTGTTGGATAACAAGACTTGCTTCCAAAAGTGAATCCGATTTTTCTGCCATTTGCGTAACTACGATATTTGCAGTTCTTGCTCCGTCTTTTCCCTGTATTGTTTTTTCATAGAGAGTTTTAATCAATACATCGTTTTTATCAAGAATTTGCGATATTGAAGCAATATTTGCTACCATCTGTTCAATTGATGAAGAAGAACGTTCGACACTATCGCTTTGTATTTCAATACTTGAAGCAAGCTGTTTTATTGTATGGATAATTTGTTCAATATTTGCAACAGTTTCAGTTACACTTGCTGCTTGTGTTATAGTTTGCTCTTTTATAGTGTCTATATTCGTATTGATTTGTTGAACAGCACTGGCGGTTTCGGTCATATTAGCCGAAAGTCCGCCGGCTATATTTTGCATCGCATCAGTATTGGCATTAACAGAGCTAATTGAAATTCCTATTTTTTCTATAGTTTTATTAAAATATTGTGATAAGTCCGTAATTTCATCATTACCATGTATCGGCGGCCGTACGGTTAAATCGCCTTCTCCTTGTGAAATATTTTTTAAAGCGTCTACGGCTGTCTGGAGCGGCTTTATTATCGAATGGGCAATTAAGAAAATAATGATAATCGAAATGGATAAAACCGTACCTATTATGGTGTATAATAAATATGTTAAATTGTTAATATCGCCCATAAATTCCACAACAGGGGCTTTAATAACAACCGTCCATCCCGTTGTTTTTAATTTGGAATATGAACCTATTGTAGAAATACCTTTGTATTCATAATAGTCTACTGCAGGGGTGCTTGCCTGCATTGCTTTTTTTGCGAATGCGGCAATGGAAGTTAAACTTTTATCGGTTTTTACACGCTCTTGAAAATTATCTTGTTCAAGAACCAGTGTTCTGTCTTTATGCGCTATGGTCATACCTGTCAAGCCTAAAATAAAACAATAGCCGGTGTTTCCGACAACAATATTGCCTATATCTTCCGAAAGTTTTGTTCCGGGAGTGTCGGCGGCAAGTACCCCGATAATCCGGTTATTTTCGTTGTATAAAGGAATAGACAAAGTGTTTACCAGTTGCCCGTTTGAACGCGAAACATAAGTTTCTGAAACGAATTTCTTTCCGGATAGGGCTGTTTGAAACCACTCACGGTCTTTAACTGAAATCACTTTTCCGTCTGAAAGATAAGTATTGCCGTTTGTATCGGTTATATAGAGTTCACTTATCCTCGTATTAGCGGCGGCTTCTTTTTGTAGGATTTTTGCTTTTTCCGTAAAAGAATATGAGGGGTCGGTTAAAGCAGGTATACGCGCAACGCCTTCTATAAAGTTCAAAAAAGCTGTTATAAGTCCGTCTATAATTTGAGCGGTATCATCAGCCTTGTCAATGAGATGAATTTGAACTTTCCGTGTTACGGCTCTTCTGGCAGCAACAATAGCTGAGACACCTTGAACAGTTCCTGCCGTTAAAATCAACAATCCGAAAATAACCAGCAGTTTTGTTTTAACAGAAAAACGCTTTTTTTTCTCGGGTGGTGGTGGGATGAAATACTTTTTTTCCATTTTTGTCAAGCTCCTTTTTGAAATTTACCTTTTTTGAAATTACCAATTAATTTTTTATACTTTTTACAGTATACATTTATTATATCTCCATTATTGTTTTCTGTCTAGTTCATTATTCATTGATTTCTAATCTGTCCGTACTTGCGGAGGAGCAGCGCGGTAGGAAAGCATTTTTCTCTCTTATTGAGTGTCATAAAGCAAGAAAGCATTACAGGTATGTTCCGCTTTTTCCGGTAATGACAATATAATAAACCTGTTCTGAAACTTCAGTTTCCGAACAGGTTGCCTTGAAATGCGATGTTCAAAATCGTGGTATATGTGCGATTTTGAACTCGTCGACCTGTTCGATAACGAAGTTATCGAACAGGTCTATTCTTCTGCCGGTTTCTCCACGCAGCTGCTTCTTGTAAAAGCTTTGAGATAATGTTTGCTTTCCCATTTACATAGGCACTGCGGTCATTTGAAAAACGCTGTGCAAGTTCAATCTTGCGTTTTTCATACTCTCGTGCAGCATGTTCTTCCGCATTCAGATAATCGCGGAAATTGATATATTTAACCCATTCCGCGGAATGCATCGTAACAACATGAATATGATGAGTTCTCGTATCTTTGATAAAATCACCCATTACATATAATAATTGTACCGGACGCTCATCAAATCGAAAAATAAGATGATGATGCTCCAACTCGGTGTTCTTTCTTAAGACAGCATCATAGTCTGCTACCCCTACGGCAATATCGATTATCGGCTTTGCTTTTATGCTCCGAATTGCAGTGCTTCCGACATGCTGAATATCATCTGCATCTTTCCCCAGTATATTATGGAGCGTATCGATTGTGCTGTGTGCGATGCCTTCCCATTCAGGATCATGATTTTCCAAATAGACAATCCCTCTTTTCATTCCTATATTCATATACCTACCTGCTTTTCCAAAAGTTTCCGTTAAAAAGCCGCTGCTTCCATAAAATACCGTACTCTTCTTCTTCAAGTATAATTCAAAGCTCTTTTGCCGTATCGGTATTCATCAAATCTTTAAGACAAATCTGCATACTGTTTTGCTGCTTCAATAGTTTTTGTTTTATGCTCATCATGCATCCATCATACCTCTACGCAATTCAGTTCATCCATCATGGCCGGACGTCTTTTATATTTGATACGGAACTCGTCAAGTATCTTTTTGACGAGGTTATTACCGTTGGGGTACGGCAGCATCCGTATGAGATATGTTGCGATTTCAGCATAGGTTGTTCTGCTTGATACCGGTTCTGCCATTTTGCGTATCACCGTTTCATATTTTTCCAATATCCGATCAGGAGCCAAATCTTTTACCTTTTCTTCATAGCGTAAAATGTAGTACAAACCGGGAGCCTGCAACGCCATTTCCAGCAGCCGATCATAGAGCTCCTCATAATTATATAATTCATCAAGATTTCTGACACATGCAAAAATTTTTTCACGTTCTTTTGTCCATTCGTCTTCGCTATAGAGGGCTTTCAATTCTTTATAAATTTCAAGATCGCCGCGCTGGTACTCTAATATCAGATGCCATAACTCATTTTTATAGGCTTCCATTTGATTCGTTTTTAAATACAGTGCTGCCAACTGTTTGCTGTAATCGCGCATTATACCGGGCAAGTCGCCAAACAGTTCTTTACCTTCTTCATAAAGCCGTATTGCTTCTTCAAACCGGTTGAGCCGGATACATTCTTCCGCGTAATATGACCGAACTTGCTCTAGACTGATATATTTTTTACAATATTCATCTCGATATTCTTGCGGAAGCTGTAACTGCTCCATAAGTTGAATACGATACAAAATCCAGTTTGACAGTTCACACCTATCGCTGAAATTCATAAGTAAGCTATATACAGCTTTTTCATCCTCCGCTTTATCGCTGCCATCTGATAAAGACTGTATTTGCTCATCACATAGAATCAGTTTATCGTGTAAAAATTCCGGTTCGGAAAAATGTTTAAACAACATCTCCTCAATATACGTTGTAAGATAGTCGGCTATGTCTGCTGTGAGGATGTTTTTTATCTGAAAGTACAGCATTCTGCGTGTCGAACTATCACAAGCATCACAGAGAATACGCCAGAAATCAATACAAACGTATGCCAATGCTCCTGTAGTACCATTTGAATCATCAATATGGAGACTGTTGAGGGTCATAAAGCAAAAGCGGATAAACTCAAACGCCGACATATATTCTTTACGGTCAATGAGGGCAGTAGCCGTTTCGGATAAGAACTCTTCATATTCTCTATGAAAATTCCATGAAGCCCCGTATGAAATAAAGCCATGCTCATTTTCATTTTGCTTACAAATACGCACAATCTGTTTTTCGTATGAACGCACATCGCTTCGAGAAAGTTGAGTTCCGGAAGCTATTTTAAATTTTTGCAGCAATACATCATCTTTCTGTAAGAGTGTAATGAGAAAATCTTTTATTGTTCTATCATCCGCATGTTCAACAAGGGATGTAATTTCAAAACTGTTCATCGTATCTTCTTTTCGTTTGAATAGTATAGGATGTTTTGCTTTTTTATGAAAGAGCGCCAACCCGTTTTTTTGAGGGTAGTCTATCGGGCATCCCTAAAAATCTAACCTCAGTTTTTAGATATGCTCATTTATTTTGATTATATCAAATCCCTATAAAAAACAGAATGTAACGAATCAACAACCCCGACGCGAGCGTCGGGGTATGTTGTTCTCATAAGGTGGTT
>CALINC010000031.1 GCA_938045195.1 uncultured Treponema sp. | reverse complement strand
TTATTAGTAAAGCAATATTTATCCCCGGTATTATATATGTTAATAAGAAATACACCTTTAATTTTAAAAGGAACCGCTCGTTCACTTTCAAAAAAAGAAAGATTACCGCGCCCGTCGGTAATCTTAGGAATTTCTATTTCTTTCATATCTATCCTCGAATATCAACTAAAACAGTTTAATACAACCCGAACATTTTTTTTATCAATATTTTTGCATCATTATATAATTTTTCTTTATGAGTCTTTCCTATAATATTTTTTGCATTTACTTTATATAAGTCAATATAATCTTTGTATTGAAAATCAAACACATTAGTACTAAAAAAATCTTTATTATTTTCAAGATATGTAATAAGACGCTCAAATGCCCAAGAACTTAAACGCAACTGTTTATTTTTACAAGTATCAATAAGCAGTCTGAATTTTATCTCTTCTTGATTACACGTTTTTAACTGCGGAAAAACTTTTTTTATTTCATCATAGTCTAAGCTTAAATAATTATCAAGGACAAATTTACTTTCAATAGAACGGCACATATCAAGCCATCTTGTTTTACCGCTTAAATTTATTATTGGATTTGAAAATCTCCTATAAAAAACAGTAGGCTCATTAACTACAGCCGTTTTTCCGTGTATAAGACAGCGTACATTCAAATCATAGTCATGCATCATAATCAAATTCTGATTATAAGCAGCAGTTTTCTTAAACAAAGTTTTTTTAAAGGAAACACCGGGAGAAGGAATATCGTTCCCTGCATAAAAAAGATGATTAAGTATCTTATACTTATCAAAAAAAGGTTGTTGAATAATTTCATTTAAATCATTACCACTTTCGTCTATTACTTTAAGCCTTGGAAAAACCGTTTCAACTAAATCATCTTTTTTAAATTGAAGCATTACTTGTTCAAGATGATTCGGAAGTAAAACATCATCACTTGCAATCAAAGTTATATATTCCGTATTTGACTTTTCAATTCCATCATTAAAAGTTGCTCCGGGTCCCCAATTTCTAGTATGCTTAAAATAACGAATTTTCTCCGACAAGTATTTTTGAACAACAAGTTCAGTATCATCTTTTGAGCAATCGTCTATTATGACAATTTCAAAATCCTGATAGGTTTGCCTTAAAATACTTTCGATTGTTTGAGAAATATAAGCAGCTTTATTATATGTAGGAATTACTACCGTGATTTTCGTATTCATATCAAACCCTAGTCCCTTCCAAATAAATCCCGCGTATATATTTTTTCTTGAACATCGGCAAGTAAAGAATCATAACGGTTTGCAATTATAACTGCACTCATTTTTTTAAATTTTTCCAAATCATTTACAACAAGACTACCGAAAAATGTTTCGTCGTCATTTAAATTAGGTTCATATATGATAACATCAGCACCTTTTGCTTTAATACGTTTCATAATACCTTGAATTGAACTTTGGCGAAAGTTATCGCTATTTGATTTCATAATAAGACGATAGACGCCTATAGTTATCTTCTTTTCGGAGAAAGAATCAAAAGAAACCGAAGCAGAATAATCATAATATCCGGCTTTTTGCAAAATTCTATCGGCAATAAAATCTTTCCGCGTTCTATTGGACTCCACAATCGCTTGAATAAGATTTTGCGGGACATCCTGATAGTTAGCTAAAAGCTGCTTTGTATCTTTTGGAAGGCAATAACCGCCATATCCAAACGAAGGATTATTATAAAAAAGTCCTATCCTAGGATCAAGACAAACACCGTTTATTATAGACTGAGTATTCAGTCCCTTCAGTTCTGCATAAGTATCAAGCTCATTAAAAAAGCTCACTCGCAGAGCCAGATAGGTATTTGCAAATAGCTTTACAGCTTCCGCCTCAGTAAAATCCATAAATAGTGTATCAATATTTTCTTTGACAGCCCCTTCTTGCAATAATCGGGCAAATTCTTTAGCTGCCTCAGTGAGTCTTTTATCTTCTAAATCGGTACCTACAATAATTCTGCTTGGATGAAGGTTATCAAAAAGAGCATTACTTTCACGTAAAAACTCCGGACTAAATAAAATATTTTTGCTTCCGGTTTTTTCCCGTATTGTTTTTGTAAAACCGACCGGAATAGTAGATTTGATAACCATAACAGCATTAGGATTATAATGCATAACAAGTTTTATTACGGTTTCAACAGCACTTGTATCAAAAAAATTTTTTTGCGGATCATAATTAGTAGGTGTCGCAATTACAACAAAATCCGCATTAGAATATGCAGAAGCTGCATCAAGCGTAGCTTTAAGATTAAGCGGTTTTGTTAAAAGATAATCTTCGATCTCCTTATCCTGAATAGGAGATTTTTTATTATTTATAAGATTAACCCTGTCAGATACTATATCTACCGCATAAACTTCATTATGCTGCGAAAGGAGAACGGCAATACTTAATCCGACATAGCCGGTTCCGGCTACTGCAATTTTATATTTTAACATATATTTCGACTACATTATTTAAATTCGATTGTTCTGTTTTTATTATCATTTTGATATTTTTTAATTGAAATAAGCTGATAAATAAAATCAAATGGAAAAAGACACAAACCCATTATAATTTTAATACAACCTTTTATATATGCCGTTATAGTCTTGCGGTTTTTAAATGTTTGTATATTTTTAGAAAGAATTGTAAAAATACCTGCCCCTTTTATATTTGAAAACGGCAACTTTCCTGTTTTTTGAAAAATACAAACGGTTTTGCGTATATCTTCCAGTGTTTCTCGGTGTTCACTTTTTATTTCTTCGGGAAGAAAATGGCGTATTTGTGCTTCAGAGTAAGGATAACAGAATTCAGACAATTCCTTCTCTATTTTTTCAATATCTTTTAAATACTGCGGATACTTTCTAAACATTTGAGTGTTCGTCTGTGATTTTTCCGGAATAAAGATTTGTCCTTTTTTTGTATGCTCCGAATCTTTTAAGTTTAAAAACTCTTTAATTTTTGCTAAACTTTCTTCATAATTGTAAATAAGCTCTTCAAATTGAAGATGTAAGATATTATCTTTATTGTTTTCTTTTTGAGGTTTAATACTTTGCCGTCTATTTTTATAATATTTAATCCAAGCTTCTACATTCCAAGTCGGAATAAACCACTCGCCGTATATTTCTTTATTCATCACATATAAATCACGAGGATCCCTATTGGCAATTAATGCCTTTGAATCTTTATAGTACATTAATTCTTGCGGTGTTATTGTAGTTGCACTATAAATAGCATCTGCAAGTATATAATTCTTTCCATTTTCATAAAGAGGCGAAAATACTTTTTCTATATATTTTTGGGTTTTATCATAAAAATCATTCGGAAAATTACCGTAATATACTTTTCCAAAAGGAGCGTAAGAAGGCTCCCAATGGTACGGTTCATAGGCTTCGTAAGAGCGTTTACCGTACTTATAATTATAAAGCTTTTGTGCTTTTGAGAATATAGCATGTTCAGCCGGATCAAGAAAGGCATAATCATAATCTTTATGAACGGCACCTAGATAATTTTCCGTAACGGAATTTACATATTCAATTGTATAATTTAAAAAATCGGGTCCGAAATTATTTTTATAATCAATATCCTTTGAAACTTGTAGTGCATTATATAAAAAAGCTTTCACAGCCTTATCTATACCGTTACCTATTTTCAAAGCAGTTTCCAAAGCAAATATATTTTCGGTAAAAAATTTACATTCAAATTCCGCTCCACCCTTAAGAACTGAAAAGGCAGAAAATTCTTCTAAAATATTTGTAATAGCGGAACCTCCTGATTGCGCAAAACTGGAAGTACCTATAATTATTTGGGGGGGCATATTATCTCCTTATTTTTTGAATCAGCCGTACAAAACCGTATGGCAACAGATACTTGATTACTTTTCTTGCCGTTAAAGATTTTTTTATATACAGTTTGTCATTACCCTTAGCTGTTTTGTTAAAATATTTTTCATCTTCGATGATTATGGAAAATAACTGTTCTACATCAGATTGCATAATCGTTTGTGTAAATTCGTTTTTATCTATTGCTTTTTTTAATTCTTCAAAACATTCTTTTGTATAAAACAATGAATGACGTATAAAATACTCGGCATGAGTATAGTTGAAGTATCTAAAATAATCATAATAAGCCTGTGCAGCAAGTAAGTTACGGTGAAATTGATTTTCTTTTGTCCATATTCCATCTTTATGTATCCTATATACGGCAACAATCTCATTTTTAAAAAAAGCCTTTCCTTTTTTCAAATGAAATATATAGCGTTCGGTATCGGCACGAAAAGACGATTCGCTCGGCGTACCTATAGATTCTTTTATTATCTGAGGAATACCATTATTATACACGATATTTCTAAAAATGCTTCCGGCAGTTTGCGTTATAATAACTTTATCTTGCAATAAATCATTAAAATCAAATATAGCTTCTTTTACATTACTTTCAATAAACGGCTTTTCGGTTTTGTTCTCATACAACATCATACAATTAGAGCTATAAATTGTAAAATCTTTATGAGCATCAAGGAAATCAACCGCTTTTTGTAAAAAAAACTCATCAGTATAATAATCGTCCGGATCGAGCACACAAAAATATTCAGTCCGCACCCTTACTTGAGCTTTAAGAATGTTAGCAAGAAGCCGTTCGTTTTTTTCGGATAAAATTATTTCAATTTTTTCGGGATATTGCCTTTGTAGTTCTTTTATTATTTCAATAGTCCCATCCGTCGAACAATCGTCCGTTATAATAAGCTTAACGCCAAAATCAGTTTTTTGGTTTAAGACGGATGTTACAGCTCCAATAATATACGACCCTCGATTATAAGAAGGCATTAAGACTGTGAGTTTATTCATAATGGCGTCAATTACTATATTTTTTAACTCAATAACAGTAACATTGAGTTTTAATTTTATTTTAGTAATTTTTATTAAAATTAACTAATCAATTATAAACAGGTTTATTACATTTTAAGTTCTTCAAAATTTATGTTTTTATTTATCAAATCCATAACCATTTTTGATGCTTTTTGCATTGTCATATTGGGATCATCATTCCAAGAAATATACAGACTAATATCGCTTTTTATAAAGTATTTTTTAGTGAAAGGAATACGTCTTAAAATATATCTGATACAACGCCAAGGGAAAAAAAGTATACATCTTATGAAATTCAAAATTTTTATATAAATAACAGAAATTTTACTATATAATTTAACAACTGTTATATTACAATTATTTACTTTTATTACTTTTAACAAAGCGTCATACTTACTTGGTTCTTTTGCATATTCAATATTTGCAAGTATAGATGAAAACATTTTAACTTTTAAAAAAGAAGAAAAAAGTTTTTTTATTTTTAAGTTCGGAACAGTTTCCATAATAGTTAATAAAGCATCCCATAAATATAATTCAGCAGATTCAATATTAAAATCTCCTGTTTCAGATCTCAATTTAAAATTATCATTCCATGTTTTTTCTCTCAAAGCTGTTTTAGGAGAAGTGCCGACCCAGCCCAATGGTATTTCAGAGCGAAGTATTTTTTTTGAAAACAATACAGATATCGCTGCCAGATTAGCATCCTGTACCGTATATGGATGTAAAAAGAATCCTCGTTGTACTTTTTTTACATTGTCTATAAGAGACCTATGAAAAAGTGATGTTGTATACATTTGAGGTAAATCAAAATATCCACACGGTAATTTGCTGTATAAAGCTTTATACATTTCTTTTTTAGCTGATAATATTTTATATTTGTTTTCTGCCGAATATGATATACATACGTCACCATATTTTTCATAGCAATCTTTCCAAAAATAAAAAACGCGTCTGCTTGAAATAGCTTGTATTTTTTTTGATTCAGCTATTGCAGCAAGCTTATCAGCCAAAATAAAAAAATATGGTTGAAGAGCATCATCCCCCCCTAAATATATCTGCCATGTTCCGATAGCATGAGACTGAGCCCAATCAAAATGTTCGGCAATAGTAAAAGACCGTGGTGTGTGAAATATTTTTACATTTTTATGATTGACTGTATCTACATATTCGGAAGTACCATCATCGGATTGATTATCACTAATAATTAGTTCATAATCCGAATAATTTTGTGATAATACAGAATTAATGACTGACTCAATATAAGGTCTTACATTTTTTACCGGTAATATAATTGAATACCTTGGTACAATTTCATTTTTCATAGACATATCCTAATCAAATATTTCTCTAAATTTATCAATATTTTCCTCAGTAAGTGGCTCTGTGAGCAAAAAATCCATGTACTTCATAACTTTCTCCTCTGTAAGCTTTGAATAATCGGCAAAAGATAATAATTCTTTTATGATATTTTCATTAAACCTATATTTTACAATTCGTGCAGGATTACCGGCTACAATTGAATAAGGTGGAACATCCTTTGTAACTACTGCACAGGCGCCGACTATAGCACCTTGTCCTATGGTTATGCCTGGTAAAATAAAAGCCTTATGCCCTATCCATACATCATCATTAACTGTAATGGATTCTTCATCTTTTAATTTTTCTATATCAAGATTCTTAAATATATCTTTAGTATTTTTTTTTGTTTTTTCGGAATAATAAACATTAAATGGAAAGGTAGATACTGTCTGATAAGGATGATGTCCACCTAATAAAAAAACTACATCTTCAGCAATTGAGCAACATTTGCCTATTTTTAAGATACCACTATCCACATAAGCAAGATTTAGTCTTCCATAAGAGTGTTTACTTAATTCCATTTTATTTATATCATATATCCCTGCAGGCCAAAAGTTAGGATTTTTGAATTTCATATAGAATTTTTCCAAAAAAATTTCATATTCTACGGGGGGGGGGAAGAAGATACCTCGTATTTTTCTTGCAATACGCAGCATATTTTGCATAAAATTCATACTTAATATACTCTACACATTATACATTATTTATAAGTGGAATAATATCATTTTCTATTTTTTTTCCAAGCTTAGCAATATTTAAATTACTACATAAAGGAGGTTTCATTATTTCATTTTCACGGTAACATATTTTACCCCAATTAAAAAAACCTCTTACCCCGCAAGCATCTTCAATAATATTACCTAAATCTTTTAATTTAATTTCTGAGCCCGCAATCTGGATTACTGCATTATCAAAAAAAATATCATTTTCTATATTGGCGATAATATATTCTACCAAGCTATCAACATAGGTAATATCCAAAATTTGTTCACCAGGAGAAAGATCTATCATTTTTTTATTTTTACATGCTTCAACAAGTAAATTAACTATTTTCTTACGTATATCATTCGGACCGAATGTATCACATAACTCAAGTGTTTTTGACATAATACCGTCTTTATTATACCAACGAAGAATATCGTAAAAAGCCTGCTTTGTTGCTGCATACAAATTAGCAGGGTTATATAATTCGTTATTAATATGCTGCCAGCGTGTACCGAAATTTAGTATCTTTGATACTCCGCTTCTTTTCATAGCTTCCAAAATATGCATTCCAAAACATATATTTGAATCCAAAATAGGCTGTACATCTTCTTCAGTATGTTTGTTTACGTATAAAGTAGCCAAATGAATTAGCAAATCAGGTTTACTTTCTTGTAAAACTTCATATATATCGGAATAGGCTGAATAATCATAAGTAGTAATACTCCCTTTATAATTTTCAAGATGTTTTAAACCTGATGTCTTTCTTTTTAAAACAGCAACAGTATGCCTTTGAGTTAAAAGAGCAGGGACAAGATTTGAACCGATAAAACCTGTTGCACCCGTACACAATATTTTCATACTAAAATACACCTTTATAATAATGTATATCAGGGAAAGAAGCATCTCTTCCAGAAATAATAGGTTCAGCTATATTCCAATCAAAACCAAAGGATTTATAATGTATACCGCAGTCATGTTCCTTTGAGTAACAACTTGTCTGTACATAATGAACAATAGACATATCTTCCCTTGAAGCAAAACCGTGAGCTATTCCTTTTGGAATATAAAGATAACAATCATCTTTTCCCGATAGTTCTACTGAAAACCATTTCCCATATGTTTTTGAATTCTCTCTTATATCCAAACAGACGTCAGTAATTTCTCCCTGTATTACATATACCATCTTAATATGATCATGAGGCGGAATTTGGAAATGCATACCTCGTATTACATTCTTTTTATTTATTGAATAATATATTTCTTTAAAATCAAAGTCAAGATTCAGAGTTTTAAATTCTTCTTGCGCGAAAAGTTTCTTAAAAGAGCCTCTACAATCTGAAAATATATTATTTGTAAGTATAAAAAGCCCTTCAATGGGAGTTTCTTTTTTTTCTATCATTATATAACCGACTCTATCTAAAATCAATAAGTAAAAAATTTCACACCAGTTGTGGAGATATCTATCTTAGAACTTTTATAGTAATTGAAACCCAGAGATTTTATCGAAGGTATATCTTCCCCCACAACTATAGAAACAGTCCTACTTATTTCAATCCCATAATTAAATGCATCTGCCATTTCCATAGGAGAACTTATTTTATTGTAACGATTTGAAAAAACACAAGCTCGTACAGAGTATTTTTCAAATTCTTTTGAAATAGCAGGACAATTACACAATAAAGTTAAAGTTTCAGACAACTGATGTATTGCATCAGTTTCCTTATCAAACGCATTTTTACGATGAGCGATTTCATTCAAAATAATAAATCCGGTTGTTTTATCATCATATACAATAAAGTCGGAACGCTTCATCCCCTTCTGTATGCTTTGAGGCAAAGAAAGTACATATCTTTCATAATCTGTCACAGCAATTTCATTTTCTGGTTTATTGATATATGTTACATCGCCCTCATTTAAATTTACAATTATCTCATCTTTTTTATCAATCAAATCAAATTCAGTCGCACAAGTTAATTCTGTTTGAACTTTTACCTTGTTTTGTATTTGAATAGGATTTATATTACACCTAGCACACAACATATTCGTATATTCTTCAGTAATGAGTTTTTGTATATTAGTTTTATATTTCATTATATTCAGCATATATATTTGCAATGGGTTCCGAAAGAAGTGCTGTATCTATAACCTTCTTTTCATCCACATTCCGACAACGAATAGTACCGGCAATAACCTCATACACTTTGACATCATCAAATTGTAAAACATTTTTCTTTATCAACAGATTAAGATAATTTACAATGTAAGGACTATGTGTCGTTATCATACAATTAGTATGAAAACTACTGTTTATATTTTTATAGCAGAGTTTTACAATTTGTTCCATTAGTTGAAGCTGACTATTAGGATATAAGCTCAATTCCGGTTCCTCTATATGAAAAAATAAATTTTTATAGTTAACTTTTCCTATATCTATTTCTGGCTTAAATTTACTAAGCAAGTCCTCATCCGACAAAAATGACACAATAGCCCTGTTAAAAGAACTTACAAGATCATATCTTTTTACAAAATAATCAATAATAGTAATCATAGGCACAACATTTTGTATACCCGAAGAAGAATCTTCAAATCCTACTTCATAACAGTCTACACCCTTTCCTTCTATAAAAAAACGAAAACCGTTTTGAACTTTTCGCTTTACGAGATTTACATTCAAATATGGTATATATATACTATTAAAATCGTCACTTGCTTTTTTAAAATCTTCCCAAGTTTCATTTAGATAAAATGAATTGGAAATTGAAACTCCATTAGTTAGCAGTTCAGGAATTACATTCCTTTTATCTGAAATAAATGACATTTTATCTAATGAGAGGTCACAACTAGGTACTATTATATTCGTATTCAGTTGTGAATTTTCATAGGAAATTACATTATTACCTCTCTGATAGATAATCCTTGTTTGTTCGTTTAAAAAACCATTAAAACCGCTATTTGTTATCAGTTTTGAAAAATCAAATCTAAAAGGTGATTTTTGCATTCCTGACTGACGTAAATAAGATCGAATACATAATCTTTTATATATCCAACGAAACAAAACAAGGACTTTCATTATTGAACTTTTACCGCTGCCTGACTCACCTACAAAAATAGTCATAGGAACTATGTCAATCAGGTTAACATCCTTTAAAGGTCCAAAATTCTCAATTATTAAACTTTCTTTTAGCATCGATATTTCTCTTAAATTTCTATCAAAAATTAAAATTGCTCTTTTATAACCTGCACCATCTTATCCAGCATGTCTTTTGTCATACCCGGATATACACCAATCCAAAAGCTGTTATTCATAATTTCATCGGTATTTTCAAGGCTACCTACGACACGGTATTCATCAGTGTTTCGTATCTGATCAAAACATGGATGCCTTATCAAGTTTCCGGCAAACAGTGCCCGCGTTTGTATTTTTTCGGTTTCTAATTTTTCAACAATTTTATTCCGCTCTTCATTTGTTTTACATGTTATCATAAAACCGAACCAACTTGGATTTGAAGATTCTATCGGCTCGGGTAAAATCAGTTTATCTTTTAAGTCTAACAAATTATCTTTTAAATACTGCCAATTATGACGGCGTTTTTTTACAAAAGAGGGAAATTTTTCAAGCTGAGCACAGCCGATTGCTGCCTGCATATCGGTTGCCTTTAAGTTATAACCTAAATGACTGTATACATATTTATGATCATATCCTAAAGGAAGCTGTCCGTATTGTTTATCAAAACGGTGACCGCAACGGTTATCCTGTCCTGAAGCACATACACAATCTCTTCCCCAATCCCTCATTGAACGAATTATCTTATGAAGCAAAGGGTTTGAGGTATAAACAGCTCCGCCCTCTCCCATTGTCATATGATGCGGAGGGTAAAAACTACTGGTCCCTATATCCCCCCATGTTCCGGTAAATTGAGTTGACCCGTCTATTGTATAAGTAGAACCTAATGCATCACAGTTGTCTTCAATTAGCCAAAGATTATTTTTCGTACAAAATTCTTTGACAGCCTTTAAATCAAAAGGATTACCAAGAGTGTGGGCAATCATAACAGCTTTTGTTTTTGACGAAAGGGCTGCTTCCAATGCACTTACATCAATATTATATTGCGGTATTGTAACATCTACAAAAACAGGAACAGCTCCGTATTGCAGGATTGGAGTAACTGTTGTCGGAAATCCGCAAGCTACGGTAATAACTTCATTACCTCGTTTTATTTGCCTCTTACCTAGCAAAGGAGAGGTTAAGGCCATAAAGGCAAGCAGATTCGCAGAAGATCCGGAATTAACCAAAGAGCAATGTTTAACATTTAAATACTCGGCCAATTTTTTTTCAAACATTTCCGTATATCTTCCAGATGTAAGCCAAAATTCCAAAGCACTATCAACAAGATTAATCATTTCTTTTTCATCAAAGACACGGCTTGCATAAGGAATACGATCGCCATCTTTGTATTCAGGTTTTTGCATATACTTGCCGTAGTAATCTTTTACAGTATTGAGTATAAAATTATTAGCTTCATCCTTTGTCATGTTTTCAAACATTGGTTAATCCTTTAAAATATTCCACTATCTGCCTATCAGTTATCTCTCTAGGAGATACACCATTTATTACAGCTTTTTCCCATTCTACACCTTTTTCAATAGCCATTCGTATATTCCAATGAGGTCTCCAACTTAATATGTTTTTTGCTTTTGTATTATCAAGTTTTAAAAAGTTTGCCTCGTGCGGAGCATCAGCTTCTGCATTAGTTTTCCATGCGGCTCCGTTTCCCCAAGCTTTACAAAAAATATCCGAAAGCTCACCCGTTGTAACATTGCTTTCGTCATCAGGACCAAAATTGTAAGCACCTTCCAGCTTTTTGTTTCCATATTGTGCTTTTGCTAAAAGCATGTATCCGTATAAACATTCAAGAACATGCTGATAAGGACGAGTTGAATTTGGATTCCTTAATACTATTGTTTCACCATTTTTAATAGCTCTGATACAATCAGGTATTATTCTGTCTTCGGCATAATCTCCACCGCCTATAACATTTCCGCTTCTGGCTGTACTTATTGCACATTTATCAGGCTCAGTAAAGAAAGAATTTTTATAACTATAGGTAACAAGTTCACTGCAACTTTTACTGTTTGAATAGGGATCAAAACCGCAAAGATTTTCATTTTCACGGTAACCCCAGCACCATTCTTTATTTTCGTATACCTTATCGGTAGTAACATTTACAAAAGATTTTATGGAATTACATTGCCTGAGAGCTTCTAAAATATTTACCGTTCCCATAACATTTGTGCTATAGGTTTCAACAGGTTCTTTATAAGAAAGACGAACCAAAGGCTGCGCTGCAAGATGAAATATAATATCAGGTTTAGCAGCCTTTACAGATTCAATTAACTTTACACCATCACGTATATCTCCTAAAATAGAAACTATATTATTACCCGTTTCTGTTAATTCATACAAAGAAGGTGTAGTTGGAGGTGCAAGAGAATAACCTGTAACTTTGGCTCCTGCATTAATTAAAATTCGTGTAAGCCATGTGCCTTTAAACCCTGTGTGTCCAGTAATAAAAATACGTTTATTTTTATAAAAATTAAGCATCTCTACTTCCAAACCTTCCAAGGCGGATTATCAGAATTCCATAAAGCATTTAATTCCATTTTTTGTTTTAACGTATCCATAGGTTTCCAAAAACCTGTATGCTTATAAGCCTTTAATTGGTTATCCCGAGCAAGACCCTCCAATGGTTCTCTCTCAAAAATGGTCGAATCTCCTTTTTTAATATAGTCAAAAACTTCAGGTTGGCAAACAAAAAATCCTCCGTTTATCCAGCTGCCATCACCAGCAGGTTTTTCCCTAAATTCGGTTATATCATCAGCATTATTTAAACTTAAAGCACCAAACTTACCGTCAGGCAATACGGCAGTAAGGGTTACCAACTTTTTATTTCTTTTGTGAAAATCCAACAATTCAGGTATATTTATATTCCCCACGCCATCCCCATATGTCAGCATAAAGGGTTCATTACCGATATATTTTTGAACACGTTTGATTCTGCCTCCGGTCATAGTATTAAGACCTGTATCAACCAATGTAATTTTCCATGGTTCCGAGTCTGAATCGTGATAGGTAACATCATTAGAAACCAAATCTACTGTAATATCGCTTGAGTGCATATAGTAGTGATAAAAATAATCCTTTATATAATAAGACTTATATCCACAACAAATTATAAAATCATTATATCCATAGTGAGAATATATTTTCATTATATGCCAAAGAATAGGTTTTCCGCCTATCTCAACCATTGGTTTAGGCTTTAAATCGGTTTCTTCCGAAAGGCGTGTACCAAGTCCTCCCGCTAAAATTATTGTTTTCATCTTACAAAAGACCTCAACACTTTTCGTAAACCTCGATAAAGAAAAGTTCTTTTAATCTTACTTTTTAAGGTACGATGTTCATACGGACTACCACCCATTTTAATCCATTTTTTATAGTTTTTTTCCCAAGTTACATTATGAATACCGTCCCAAAATTTCGGCCGACCATACGCATGAAGAATCTTTATATCCTGCATATCTTTATCCGTAACAGGATGTGCATAATACTTGTTTGTAATATATGCATCAAAATTTAAATTAAATTTCTGTAATAGTAAATTTACAATGGCGACCTCCGGCAAAAGCAAATGCTCCGCATATATTGGAGTATTTTCAATAAGCCATTGATAATAAATTAAATAATCTTTAATTTTATGATTCAATACAAAAATCGGAATACAGATTCCTTTTTTTGTAAGATCAAATTCTTTATCCATAACTTGACTAACTGTAGGATAAAACTGAGAGCTCAAAGGTTCAAGTGCGTATGAAAACATCATACCGGAATCCATGTTTTTTTTAAGCTCAGACAGATCTTTTAAAATAACGACATCATAATCCGTCCATATTACCATTTCATAATCCTCAAGCAATCTAAAACACTCGTAACGGCAAAAAACCATCAAGGAAAAATATTTAGTTATAACTTCTTTAAAACCTTCTACTTTTTCAAAAGGTGATTCATACAAAATAAATCGTGTAGGAAAAATACTATTAATCAACTTCTGATCTTTTTCCGAAATACCGTCATGCAAAATTACAATCTCATCTGCAAGATTAGGATTAGTATCCTTTATATTCATTACAAGACAAGCCATTGCAGGTACGTCATTTGATGTTCCTCCGGTTACTACTGCCGTTTTTTTCTTCATATTTATGCTCTCCAAAAAATATTATTTTTAATGTCGTTCTATTTTTTGTATGATTCTAACAAAACCATAAGGTAAAATGCATTTTACGGCTTTTTTAACTATATTAGTTACCTTCATCAAGCTTGATTCGGGCAAGTTAATAAAATCGAATATTCCATCAGGTAGTTCAAAATTAAACTTTTTATATAAAAAAGTCCCGATATGCTTATGGTTTTTATAAAAAACAAAGGCTTTAAACCATCTTCTAATATTTTTATCCTTAGATTTAAAAAGATTTATATCTTTTTTTGTTAATGCTATCCCATTGCATACCAATTCACAATACAAGCCATGTATTGTAACTAAATCAAAAATATTATCAAAAAATTGAGCAATATACTTATACTTAACTCGCGCCCGTTGTAAAAGAATTTGCTGTCCTCTACTGCTTGAAGTCAAACTCTTATTATGTTGTCTGTACTCGTATAAATTAAGATTACAACCATCAATACTTGAACTGAAAAAAAATCTCAACCAATATTCATAATCTTCAGCTAAAAAAAAATCGGGTTCATATCCCCCGATCTTTTTTGCAATATTCGCCCTGTACATAAAACAAGCACCTACTACATTATAATTTACAATATTTCTTGGATGGGATACAGTATTGGAAGAAGTAATAACCTCACCTGCTTCATTTATGATATCCATATTACAGTATAAAAGTCCAAGATCCGGATTAACATCCAAGATTTTAACCATTTCTTCCAGAGCATTAGCCTTATATCTATTATCATCACTGGTCCAAGTATAATACATACCGGAGGCATGTTTAAAACCTTCATTTAATGATGCAGGTAATTTTAAATTTGTTTTATTTGTAAAAACTTTTATTCTGCTATCTTTCAAAGAAAATTCATTGATTATATTTAAAGTGTTATCTGTCGAGCAATCATTAACTACTATAAGTTCCCAATCGGTAAAAGTTTGATTGATAATACTTGTTAATGATTCTGCAATATATTTTGATCCGTTAAATGTCGGTAAAACAATGCTGACCCTAGGCATAAAAATTCCCTTAAAAAACTTTTTGTAATAAAAGATCGGCAATTCTTTTCCCGGCATGGCCGTCACCATACGGATTAACAGCCTTAGCCATATTGGAATATAAAACACTATCATCCAACAAATCTTTTGCTGACTTATAAATTTTTTCTGCATCCACCCCAACCACCATTACAGTTTCTGCTTTTACCGCTTCAGGGCGTTCCGTTTCGGTTCTTAACACTAAAACAGGTTTTCCAAAATGAGGAGCCTCTTCCTGTATTCCTCCTGAGTCGGTCATTACCATATAGCATCTGGCCATCATATTGTGCATATCCAAAACATCAACAGGATCAATTAAAAAAACATTACTTATACCGGCTAGTTTACCGAAAACAAGATCACGTATAGCAGGGTTTAAATGAACAGGATAAATAAAAATAACATCAGCGTATTCATTTGCTAACTTAGAAATTGCATCACAGATATTTTCTATAGGGGTTCCTAGATTTTCCCTTCTATGTGCAGTAACTAATACGACACGCTTTGAACTAAAATCTATTCTCTTTAATGTTTGATTATGAAAAGTGTAATCTTTTTTTACAGTTATTGCAAATGAGTCTATAACGGTATTGCCTGTAACATAAACATTATTTATGATACCTTCTTTTAATAAATTCTCTTTATTTTGTTCGGTAGGAGCAAAATAGATAGAACTTATCCTATCCGTCAAAAGCCTATTCATTTCCTCAGGAAATGGTGAATACATATCGTTTGTTCGTAAACCCGCCTCCACATGCCCGACAGGAATTTTTTGATAAAATGCAGCTAAAGCAGCAGCAAAGGATGTCGTTGTATCACCATGAACAAGAACAACATCCGGTTCTTCCTTCAATAAAATGGGTTCCAATTTTTCCAAAATAGAAGCCGTTATGTTTGTCAATGTCTGTCTATGTTTCATTATATCGAGATTATACGACTCACTGATATTAAAAACATCCATTACCTGTCTTAACATTTCCTTATGCTGTCCGGTTAAGCAGATAACAGTTTCCATTTCAGGGCGGTTTTTCATTTCCAAAATAAGAGGACACATTTTTATTGCTTCAGGTCTGGTACCGAATACAACTAATACCTTCAATTACAGTTCTCCCAAAATATTATTTTCTAAATATCCAGCCTCTAAATAAACCGTCATCTTTTCCATTCTCATATTCTATTGACGGTATTATTTCTAAGGTACAGTTATGGCTAATGGCAAAATCATGCATATCCTTATCACTAATCCACTGTTCCCAAGGATCAAGTTCAAGAGCTCCAAGCTTTTCAATAGGTTTGTCAATAACAAAAAAAGTTCCGTTTTTTTTCGTTATCCGATACAGTTCCTGTAAAGCACCGTTTATATTAATAGCATGTTCTAATGCTTCACATACATACACAAAATCGAATTTTTCATTTTCATGCGGAATATTTGTAAGCCGTCCGGATTTTTTCGATACAGTTTTATTGATCTTTGTCATTACTGTCTCTGAAAGGTCTACAGCAAAATATGTATTAGACGGATAATCTTCGATCAAATTATTTAGGTAACGTCCTTTACCGCATCCTACATCGCAAACAGTTACAGAGTTATTAGAAGAGTTTTTATTTTGGCAGTCTTCCAACAAACTTTTTACGGCAAGATACCGACCATCCGATTTTTCTATTGTGTCCCCAAAAATAGGAGACATCTTTTCGAATTCCAGTTTTTCTTTAAATGCCAAAGCATCCAAAAAATATTTATTTGCCCAAGAAATTTCTTCATCGGGAAAATAATGAGCTTTTTTATTGCCGAATGTAAAGTATTTATTTATAAATGAGACCGGATAACTTCCGTACCAGCCGCCCGAATCATTTTGCAATGAACAGGCATACTCAAAAAGGCTGTTTCCTTTTTCAAGTTCTCCTAATTTATAATACACAAGAGCCAACTGAAACATTCCGGTAGAACATACCCAATCGACATTATTTAAACCGGGAATTCCGCCTTTTTTATTGCGGAATTTTTCAATATTATGCATAGCTTCTTTTATAAGTTCGGTTTCTCCCATATCAAGAAGACCTTCCATAACATATGCATAAAAATGTGACAAAAGGCTAAAATTGAGAATTTTTTGTTTATAATTTGCAATATAATAATTTTTAATTTTTACAACCGATTTTTCATATTCCGGCTTATTAAAAAGCTTTGCAGCATCTTTTAAAGGAGTAAGGCAATAGGTATGAATTAATTCCGAATAAAAAGAGTCATCTTCAGGAAAGCAGTTATCAAAAGCAGGTTTTAAACGCCCCTCTTCAGTCATATTGCACAAAATCCAATCACAGCCTTTAATGATATTTGTTTTTATTTCGGGCATTAGAGGATATATTGCTATTAATCCTTTTAGAATCTGTGCCGTATCAAAAATATACGGACGTATATTCCCTGAATCATACCAAGCCCCATCAGGCTTTTGTATAGAACATAAGGATTTTGCATAGTTTGCTGCTAATCCTTTATAGCCCCATTCAATTAAAGTAGGTATGTAATAGCCGGTTACTTCCGGATATATTTTTTTCTGTTTTGATGTTACGGTAATACCGGAATCATTAATTGAATTATTTTTTATCCAGTTAATACAATTTTTAAACCTCTGAATATTATCCATATTTTCTACCTTCTGTAGTTAATTTATTTCTTGGTTCCGATTGTAACCAAAAGATACCCTTGATGACAATCATCCTCACAAGCATTCTCTTTTATCCATCTATCCAAAGCAATACGCAAATAATTATCTTCTGGTAAAAATTGTAAAGCATGCTCTTTCCCAATTGTATATTCGGTTATATTTCCAAACCCCGCTTCTTCAAATTCTTTAGCCAAACTGTATTGCGGACATTCTTTTCCATACGGCCAAGTACCGTTTGCTTCCATTATGGCTTTTCCCGTTCTATATGCTATTGAAGCTGCATTGGGAATTAAAGAAATCATACGTTTTGTTACCCCACTTCTTAGTAGAGAGACTCTCTCATCTCTATCAAAGTGTTCCAATAGACCGGCCTGAAATACCGTATCAAATTCATTTTCCTTAAACGGGAGAGGCTTTGTAGCATCTGCAAAGGTCGAATGTATATCTACATTTGTCCGAGATGCCAACTCTGTTGCACAAGTCAAGGCTTTTTAGAAAAATCCAATGCGGTAGAATTTCTGCCATGCATAGCAAGCCAAACAGATGTAATACCTGTTCCACAGCCTATTTCCAAGATCTTTTCATTTTTTTGGCTTATTTCAACGAGATGTTTTAACCAGATAGAAACATTTCCGCTTTTGGCATTATTAACTAAGTCATCAACAATTGAAGGATTATATAAATCACCCCACTGCTCATCTGTTAAAGCTTTGTCATAAACTACCTTTTTGTGTTGTAATACCGACTTGATGAAAGTTTTAATGGTTTTTATTTTTATTGAACCTCTGATTATTTAAATATTTAACACATCAGACAATACCAACTATTACTTTTTTAGTAATATGCCTAAACCGATTCTTTTTAAAAACAAAAATATGATTTTTTTTATAACCTCAATTTTTCTTATTTTTAAACTATTATTGACTTTGTTATTAGGTTTTATTTTAAACATAGTTTCATAAATACTTATTTCCTGTTGATCAATTATATCTTTTTGAAATTTTAAGCCAACATCACGGGCTTTTTTTCTTATCTCTTGAATTTCTTTAGAATCGCGTAGTGCATATTGTATTGCATTCGCCAAAATCAGAGGATTCTCGTAATCATCAATTAAAATTGAATTAAGTCCATTAGTAAAATACTCATTCATCGGACCGATATTTGAAGTTACAACACACGCTTCGCACGCAGCGGCCTCAATAAATACAAAGCCAAAGCCTTCCCATCGGGACGGAGTACACATGCAGTCACACCAAGAATACCATAAAGGCAATTCATCATTTGGAACGCTGTCCACAAAAAAACACCTATCTACTACTTTTTCCTCAGTAGCAAGATTTTTATATTCATCAATGTCACCTAAACCGATAAATATACTTACGATGTCATCGTCAAGATATTTCATCGCTTTTATGACCGTATCTAAATTTTTCTGCCGAGTTTTTCTGCCGACATGTAAAATATGTTTTTTACCCGGAAATCTCTTATTCAGATGCTGAAAAAAATTAATATCTGTCTTTTTTGAAAAAAGATTTATATCAATACGATTAGGCATAATCCATATATTCTTTGTAATATCAGGAATAAGCTTAATAACAGAATCTTTTACTGCTTGACTCATACAAATAATCCCGTCAGCATATTTTAATGAATCATAAATAGTAGCCGGGTTTGTATCATGCACAGACACAACAGTAGGAATTCCTTTTACCTTACTATAAGATACCCAGTCAGCACAACAATATCCGCCATAGCCTCTGATTACATCAGGTTTTATCTTTTTTATTATCTTTACAAATTTAAAAGGATCTGCCTTAATATAATGTATTTTACCTATGACCTCCTCTTCAACCTCTCCCCAAGGTGATAGACAATACACTTCATCAAAATAATTACCGGGATTATAATACCCTTCCAAATGCTCATACGTCATCCCTAATCGTATATATGTACTAATAGCATCTGACGGAAAAAAAACTAATTTTTTCATAAAAAATATCCTATATTAAATAATTTAATATATATTAAAAACATCTTTCATGATTTCATTGATCAAACGAAGAAATAATTCGACCATCATTATATATGACAATATAGTTAAAAGCTTTTTTCCACAAAAAACAGGTTTCCATACAGTTATCATGACCATACCAATATTTTCTAATCAGATGACTAAGGTTTTTATATTTATCTCTACCATGATACCAGTTACCGTCATTTAAAAGTAAGTCAAATGGATTACAATTTTTGGATTTTTTTGTTTTCCCATTTATTACAAACGGGCCCTCTCCAAAAAGCGGCATTTCCCAATTTTTTTCAATAAAAATCAACAGATTTTTTCTGCTTGTTACTATCCACTTGTGATATTTTCTACCAAAGACATGTTCAGCTAACATTCCTGGACATATAATTACCCCCCCTCCGCGATCCTCATCATTTCTTCCATTGCAAGGGCTGGATTATCCAAATGTTCTACAACATGATGAGAATATGCCAAATCAAATTCATTATCCTTAAACGGTAAATTTTCTAAATCTGCTTTTATAAATTTTATACCCTGAGATCGCATTTTTGACACATCAATTTTTTCATTACCCCCGAATTTTCTATGAAGAGGCTCTATATATTTATCAACTGCAACAGAAGCTTTCCAATGAGGGCTGGAACCACAACCTAAATCAACCATATTTTTTGCATTTTTTATCCACTCTTGTGCCTTTAAATAATCTAAACTAATTGGATAGTTATTTCTATTTACATACCTAATATAACAATCGAAGAAAGCAGAACTCTTAAGTCTTTCTTTCATTGAAGAAGGTAATACCTTTGATAACAAACCTACAATATTCATAGCTTCAAAAATCTCCTATATGCCGTATTTTTTATATACGCTTTTATTATTATAAAACTTCAATATCGGGTAAACGCACATACCCCCAATATTGTCTTAACCATCCAGTTCTATTCGTCACAGAATCAAATACTTTAAAAAATATCTTCCGCGGTGTATCACTGACTCCGGTATGTATGCCAAGAGAATTTAAAGTAAAAAAAGAAAGTCTAAAATAATACTCTCCTGCAGTCAGATTTCTTAAATCAACTGAAAAAACAGATTCACCCTCACTCACGCCATCAACAGATAAAAAAGGCGATGACTCCATCATACCTACAATAGAATCATCCAGACTATGTATTTCAATTCTACATCTAATACCTTCAGATTTTAAATAAGATTCCCAATAAATCTTAATTTTCATCTTTTCTTTAGAATCATAAATTGGTTTTTGTTTTTCCGTAAACTCTAATTTTTTTATAAATATTTTTTTTCCTAAATACGGATGATTTATTTCAGACTTATTAAATTCATAATCAATCAATAAGTCTCCATGCGACTGATCCATGTGTGCACTGATAGCTTCATCTACACTACCATTAAAAAATATCTTACCACGATTCAAAACTACACATCTCGAACACAAACTTCTAATAGATGTCATATTATGGCTTACGAATAAAATCGTACGGCCCTCGCTGGTTGAAAGATCTCCCATCTTCCCAATAGCCTTCTTTTGGAATTCAGCATCACCTACAGCCAGCACTTCATCAGCTATCAAAATATCGCTATCCAAATGAGCGGCAACCGCAAAGGCAAGACGGACATACATCCCGCTTGAATACCGTTTTACCGGTGTATCTATGTGTTTTTCAATACCTGAAAAATCTATAATCTCATCAAGTTTACGGTCAATCTCCCGTTTTTTCATTCCAAGAATCGCACCATTAAGATAAATGTTTTCACGTCCTGTAAGTTCACCATGAAACCCCGTACCTACTTCCAGTAAGCTTGAAACCTTTCCTCTTATTTTTACAGTCCCTTCAGTAGGTGTCGTTATGCGTGAAAGCACTTTTAAAAGAGTCGATTTACCGGCTCCGTTTTTGCCGATTATACCAACCCTGTCCCCTTGCTTAATATCAAAAGTTAAATCCTTTAATGCCCAAAATTCGGTATCGGAGCCTTCATACTTATCAACCCCTATCTTCCCATGAGGATCCTCCTTTCCTCGTTTTAACGCCCACCAACTTTGAATATCCCTAAAAAGAGCATCGTTGTTTATTGTTCCCAGTTTATACATCTTTGAGAGATGCTCTATCTTTATTACAGTATTACTCATATTTAATCCCAAACACCGAGTTTTTATCCTTGTGGCTTATATCCTGACAGAGTGTAGAAATCAGAGTTTCCGTTATAGGCATAGGTTTTATCAATTTCAGATTTTCCAGCCACCAAAGCGGAAACGTTTTTAAGCGCTCAATAAGCGTACAATCATCAAAGTATTCTTTTTGATGCGCTGCTTTCAAAATCATTTTCCAATCAAATTCATACATCAAACAAACGGAAACAATGTCAAAGACATCTTTTTCCTCATCACGTCCGATAACTGCCGTTAATTTATTTGCCAGTATATTAAACACATTATCAACAGCAAAATCGCGTATTTTATTTGAAATTCCATACTTATATACTCTATCGTTTACAAAGTCAATTTTCAATTGTCCTATTTTTATCCGCAAAAAATCTTTTGTATTTATCACAGTTTCAATTTCAAAGTATTTTCTTAACCTATAGATAATCTCTTTGACTTCATCATAAAAATAGGGTTGTCCGTTCATAAAAAAATCCAAATCGTCTGAATAACGTGCATTGCAATAAAAGCGATGGAGCGCAGTTCCTCCTGTCAAATAAAACGGAGTCTCTTCTGAAAAGACAATCCCTAATACCCTATCTTGAAGAGCATACAACTCATCATAATTCTGCACTATATCTTTTTCCATTGTAACTTTTCTATATACTGCCGTTCGTTCAGCATTGTGTTTCTCAAGGCCATGTATACTTCCCATGTTAAACCGGAACGATGAGAAAAAGTAAAGCCGTCAAAAAGAGTGCATAAATCCTTTTTGGAAAACAACAGCAAATCGCCGATTTTATCCTGCGAGTTATACACAATGCGATTAAAAAGCCATTGCTTTTTTTTCATATCACCGCCTGTAATGATAGACTGCAGTTCCGGTTCACTGATACTATAATCCCATAAGCAATCCCGTATCATTGATTTCATCATATAATTCCTGCTTGCTAAAGCTCGCTGTATGTCTCCTACACCACATCAATAAAGTTACGCTCATTTTGATTAAACATAATAAGCCCTATAAACAAAAAGAAAAAAGTCAGCAAAATACTCGAAATAATTGCCTGAAAGGGAATTCCGCCGGCCCCATAAAACAAAACCCGAAAAAGTTCAATAGGAGCATTCATCGGATTAGCATATAATACCCAATGAAACCTTTGAGGAATTTGAGACACAGGATAAACTACAGCCGTAGCATACATTGCAAGATTTAAGGCAAAATTTACTAGGAGTCTTAAATCCTTATACTTAGTTGTTAAAGCCGATATAACCATCCCCATACCCGTTGCAACAGATGCAATCCAAATCAAAATAAGAGGAAAAAGAAGAGCCAACAAAGAAGGTCTTAAAACATCTGAGGTTACTAAATAATAAACAAAAAAGCCCATCAAACACAAAAATTGCACCAATATTCTTGTAACATTACTCGCAATATTACTTATAGGAACAGTCAGACGAGGAAAATAAACCTTTCCAAATAAAGATGCATTATTTACAAAGATATTTGTAGCATCGGTAAAACAGCCTGCAAAAAAAGTCCATAACATTGTCCCTGCATAATAAAATAAAATATGAGGAACCCCATCAGTACTTAATTTTGCCAGATTGCCAAATACGAAAGCATACATTACCGTTGAAATAAGCGGATTTATAATAAACCACAAGGGCCCCAAAATTGTCTGCTTATACTGTGTAACAAAATCTCTCTTTATAAAAAGAACAATAAGGTCACGATACCTAATAACTTCCCGTATCGGTAAATCAAACAATTTACGTTTCGGCTCAATAATTAAATCCCAATCTTTATCAGTTATGTTTAACAAACGTTTGTAACTCCTCTGTTTATACTTTCATTATTTACAGCATTCAGTGCGAAAGATATTTGATTACAACCTTATTTTGCTGTAAAAGTCTCCACCCCATATACTTTTGCATAAGCACTATTAGGCCAATCATCGATTTCCTTGTCATCGGGATTAGACCAATCGGAATAATTCCGCCATTTTGATACAAAAGTTTCTTTATCAACAACAATATGCTTGATACCGGCAGATTTTTGTTCTTCGATGCTTTTTTCCATAGCATTCCATTTTAAGCGCATCCGATAGCATTCA
>CALINC010000030.1 GCA_938045195.1 uncultured Treponema sp. | reverse complement strand
CGGGATATTCCTGTAGGCATAATGACGAAAGCGCTTCAGGTTATGAACGAACTAAACCTTGCGGAAGACTTTCCGGTTGATAACATCACGATTTTTGAACGGAAAGGTAACAGGTGGGAAGCGGGGGTGACACTCGAGTTGAGCAGAGCCAACTGTTAGGCGAATTCAAAGAATAATTCAGTTTGATAAAAGTTGAAACAGATGCCAACAATGGTTCCGGCAGCATTTTTACTTGTTTGATAATTGTTTCGTAAGACATTGGGGACTTCTGTGTAATTATAATTTATTGATTACCATCATTCTATCATAATGCTCTTTACCAATAGTATTGAAGATTGATTCAAATACGTCAAACAACTTTGACGGATTAGCATTATGAATCTTCTGAAAATAAAAATTATCAAATGGTGAAACTTTGTGACTTTCATCATTGATCATTGAAATAAAGGCAGTTTTTAAATAATGCTCAATAGTATCTTTATTATCATCTACTAAAACGGTTGCCCAAGCATCCGTACCAGACCCTATAAAGTTTGCATAGCTTTCTAAAATACGTCTAAATAAATTTGCGAGCAAAATATTTTGTTCCTTGTTATCATCAGATAATTTCTCTTTTGCTTCTTTTATTGTTTGCCACATCAATGCATAGTCATCGTATCCTTTATATTCACGTTGTTTTATATATGTTTCATTGTTCTCATTCTTTTCGATTAAATAATGCTGTTGAGATTTACATATCGGTCGTTTTTGCATTGCTACTTCTTTATAGAAGTAATAATTATGAGTTAATATGAAAACTTGTTCAAAATTACTATTTAAGAATTCTTGTTTTTCTAGTTTTTTCTTTCCTTTATACCCTATCAATCTGTTTATTAATGTTGAAACGATAAACAGTACTTGGCTATCCATACTTGAAACAGGGTCGTCGATAACAATTATCTTCTTTTTTTCAGAACCTTCTTGAATATCCGTAGTACCTAAGCAAAGTTGGTAGAAATATAAAAACGAAATAAAATTGCTCTCTCCTTCACTCAAACTATTAAATATATTATCTTCATGTGTTTCCGAATTTCTTGATAAATAATATTGATATATATTATTTTCTTGAGTTTGTTCACAAATTTTAAAGCCCATAAAGCCGGAATTTTTCAAAATCTGATTTATATTATCAACGGCCTCTGTAGTATTAACAGTTTTTCCTCTGAGAGCAGTATTTTCTTGTTCTAATTGTTGTATTTCCGCTAGTAGCTTCTCAATTCCAGTTTTATTAATAATTTCAGTAGTTGATTTAGTCACTTCTTGATATTTTAGAATATCATCTTTGCAGTCAAGAGCAATGTAATCCCATATTTGTTTTATTAAAGATTCTTTTTGAGTATCAAGAGAGCTGACAAGAGTATTATTATTTTCTATTTCCTTATTAATTTGTAATAGTATATCTTTAAATGAATCTGTTATCTCATCAAGCGTTTTCTTTTCATTCGGAATACTTATTTTATCACTTATTATTTTTAGATTAGTGTCATAAATAGTCTTTAAGCTCATTTGCAGATTTGAAACAATATTTTTAACATTATATTTTTCATATACGGCTTGAATATTCTGTAATATCATTTTGAATATATTCTCATAAATATCTTTTTCACTTTTTATTTTGTCTATCTTTTGTTTTGACAATTCATCAAAAATATTATTTAATTGCGAAATAAAATCGTTGTCTATCGTTTCTTTTTGACAAAACGGACATACAACTTTCGTTTTATCAAGAAATGTTTTACCCTGCGCAACCCAAGACTTTAAACCAAATTCATTTATCAATTTTGCTAACTGTACATCTTCTTTACCGACAATAACTTCTTGCAACAATACTGATAGCTCATTATGTTTTTGCAATAACTTATCAAACAGCTGTATATCAAGTAAAACATCAATACTGTTTAAATCATCTTCATAAAGCTTTTTATATAAATCATTTAGGATACTAAACTCTGGTTTTACAACAGTATTATTTTGAATGATTTTTCATATTCTTTAAATGATCAAGTCTTATTTTTGAAAAAGATTTAAAAACAGTTCTTTTATTAAAACATTTTTTTGTTAATTCTGTTTTAAGCTGATTGTTTTGCTGATCAAGTATGTTACTCTCTTCTTCCAGGTCATTCTTTGTTCTACGTTTGTTTGAAATACTTTCTTCGTTTGCTTTTATTTGTTTATCAATTTCAGCATTCTTTTGATTCAATGAGAAAACACCTTTTAAAGTTTGGTTCCGCCTAAAATTTCTCTCGACAAAATCTTGGTTAAACACAAGGATTTCTTCCTGCATAGGGTTATAGTTGTCTTTTGTACATAATGAATATTTATTTTCCGGATCACCAATTACAAGCGATTGTAAATATTTTGCTATTGTCGATTTTCCAGAACCATTATTTCCAAAGAAATAATTAAGCCGTTTTAAATCCTTAATTTTAACACCAATCTGATTATAAGTTGCAATATTTTTCATCGTAATTTCAGTAATCATTTTTCCCCTCCATAACCTTCACTTCATCTTCCGTTAAGCCATACAGCTGGCATACCACCTTATCTATCTGCTTATCAATAATTGCCACCCGTTGTTCTAATAGCTTTTATCCTCATCGGACAGAGCTTACTGCAATTTTATGCTATGTAGCATGTTCATACACTGATAAAATAAACTCTGATATTATAAGAGCCGAATTAACGACAAGCAGGGCATGATAATCTTTTATGCTTATTCTTTTTAATCCTTGTCCATGGGCATCGCTGATGTTATTTCTCATTTCCGATACGGCATCAACAATAGTGTTAAGACCTGATATAAGTTTCTTTACTCTTTTATCAGTGGTATCATTTATGTGCATATTATAAACTTCTCGTACTTGTTTATAAAGGTCTCCAATTCTTCCTACTACTACAGGTTCTATATTTTTCTTTTCAAGCACATAACAAAATACTTCTTCTAATAGTGTGCGTGCCTGAGTAAGAGCTGTATCGAATCGATCTTGCTCAATATGATTTATAGCTTGTTGTGCTTTACGTTGAATATACTCTCTGTCAATATTTTTTATTTTTGGTGTTTCAATTTTAATATCATCAGTAACGGGTTTTATAATAATATTATCTGATACAATAGCGAGTTCTTTTTGACTAAATTTTAATAATTCATTTATTTCTTTAATAACTCGTTCAATAATTATTTTGTATGCATAATCAATCTCGATATCATTTAACTCTTGATAATTTTCATACGAATAATCTTTCACATTACGTTTAAAAGCTTCATTTGTAAAATTTTTTCGTGCGAAAAGATATGATAGCAAATTTGAACAAGAACCGTTTGTAATAGAATATTCAAATAAATCAGTTAGATATGTCCATCTGCTTTTATTTTGTTTTTTGTCATTAGTTGTA
The DNA here is from genome assembly GCA_938045195.1 of uncultured Treponema sp. Lineage (GTDB taxonomy): Bacteria > Spirochaetota > Spirochaetia > Treponematales > Treponemataceae > Treponema_B. The sequence goes on along the minus strand of CALINC010000030.1, from coordinate 1,764 downwards.
TCAAAATAGTATCTAACGACAAAACCGAATTGAGTTGAAATATCACACAACATTGATCCTGATAAATACGGCATAGCAATGACAAAATATTTGCCATTCGCAAATGTAAAGGCACCAAATTTTGTATCACCATCAAGAATATCTATTATATTACGAGCTGTTAATAGCTTAAAATCTTCCGATATCGAATTTTTCATACCCATATAATAATCATACCTCATAATATCATTCTTCCCCCTCCACAACCTTCACCTCATCCGCCGTCAGGCCATACAGCCCATATAACAGTATTTATCTGCTTATCCAAAATACCAACCCGCTGTTGTAAGAAGTTCTTATCAGAATCGGAGATTGCACTGTTCAGTTGTTCCTGTGCATCAAGCATAGATTTTGCAAGCCGTGTAAGCATTTCTATGTGTTCTGTATTCAATTCCGGTAGAGGGAAAGGCTCAAGATATTTTGTTTTAAATCGAAAATAGCCTCCACGTAGTGAAGTACCTGTCTGTTGTAGAAAATACCATGTTACCTTTGAGTTCAATATAGCAAGATAAGCATAATATCTATCCTCATTGCTATCATTAAGAATTAAGCCATACGAAGTATCGTTGTAGTAATATTTACCTTCTGAATCAAAACACATTGAAGTTCCAAAGCAAATATCGGGTGTAAGTATTTTTTTACTGGACAATATATGAATATTTCTTGCATTCCATAAAGCGTACCATATCGGATACTTCATAGAGGCAGTTCCTCGTTTTGAAAGACGTGCTTTTATTGATTTGAAATATTCATAGCATTTTGGAAAATTCGTTTTCATTTCATTTTCTGTATAGAAAATAGTTTTCCCATTCGCACTATGATAAGGATAAATAATATATTCCTTTTTATTCATAAAGTTATATCTATTAATAGTTTTACCCGTAAGAATAGGCGTGCAAACACTTTTCTCGATTTGAATATATGTTTCAGTTATAGAATTATAACCAGTAATATATTGCTCGTCTAATCTACAATCGGAGAGATAAAATGCTTTATTATCACCGCTTACAATTCCTTGAAATATGCCATGAAAAATATCCTTAACGGTAAACTTTTGCAATCTCAGTTTATCGATAAGGGCATTATCAACTGAAGATGCTAACTGCCAAGGGGCACTGTCTTTCAAGACATCCAACGGTAAAACATCAAAATGTAATTCTTCAGCTATCTTTTCAGGTTTAGTCTTAATAAATCTAAATGTATCATTATTATGTGAAAGCTCAATAATACAGGTATACACAGAAGCGGCATTAAACACGAAATGCGATTCAAAGTGAACAATGCTTTTTAGAGCACGATTATCATAAATAAATTGTCTTATACCGGTTCCAAAATCACTATTGATAAATTTATGAGGAAGAATAAAAGACTGTATGCCCTCTTTATTCAACAAATTAAATCCTTTTTCCATGAAAAGAATGTAAAAATCAAATCGTCCCGTTGCTGCCTTATATTCCTTTTCGTAGAATTTTGCTTCTTCTTCATAATTTTCACGAAGTCCCTGTACTCTCAAATACGGCGGATTCCCAATCACGCAGTCAAAACCGCCGTGTGCAAAAACATCAGGGAACTGTACATCCCAGTCAAAGGCATTCACCTTGCGCTGCTCCTCTATGCCGAAAAGCGTTAAATCTTTACCGGCGTAATAATCCGTCCCGATAAGGCTGTTTCCGCATTTAATATTGTGCGACATATCCGGTAAAATTTTTGCCTGTATGTCGCTCG
>CALINC010000029.1 GCA_938045195.1 uncultured Treponema sp. | reverse complement strand
GGGTTTAATACCCTGTTGCTGCGCAACGTACGCTCTGCGTCGAGGTTGTTGATTACCTTTGTTTTGTTTATGTTACATTTTCAGCGGCCATGCTTAACCGCTTTTGCAATATAAACCGGATTTTCTCCTTTAAACAAGCCGGCTTTTCCCATTGCTGCCGTTTGAATTAAATTAACTTCAAGTTCTTTATAATTGAATTCTTTTGCGAGTTCCAGAAATTCACATAAGTTTTTTATTATAATAAAATTTCCGCAAAGTATCCCGCCTGCTTCCAAATGTTCTTCCAAATATTTAAAAATGTTTTTTAATTCACCTAAACTGCCTCCAATAAAACATTTATTAAATTTAAGCATGGTATATTTTTCATTTAAAAGAATATCGGGAGCTTTTCCTTCAATTATATTGAGTACCGTATTAAATTTTTTTGCATTTTTATGTATTAAAATACAAGCCTCATTATCAAATTCGACGGTTGTAACATGTGCGCCTTGTAAAGCGGCTTCAACTGAAATTGAACCCGTCCCGCCGCCTATATCAAGAAACTTATCGTCTTTTTCTATTTGCAGATATGCAAGCGACAAATTCCTAATATTGAACTTCGTCATTGGAATTTCCGAGCGGATAAATTCAGCATCTTTAATGTTTTTCATTTTCTATCATCACCGTATTTAAAAAAGATCTAACTTTTATTTTTTCGCCGATATTATAAACTTCAATATTTTCATCTTCGTATGAAAGATTATATCCAATATATATTTTCCCGAAAAAATTATTTTTTTTTAATTCCTGTGAAATAAAATTAGGATTATTTATTTTATCGGTTAAAATAAAAAAACAGTCATCATTTTTCATTTGTAAAAAATCCGCGTCGCGTCCATGCAGAGAATAAAATTTTAAATTATGCCATTGCTTTTGAAGCACGCTCATAAAATATTGCATTGACGAAATACCTGTAAGTATTTTATCTATCTGTACGCCTTTGTTTTTTAAATATGAGGTTATACCGAAAAAACAAGGATCTCCTGAAGCAAGTACCAAAACTTTTTTTTCAGTTATCGGAAGAGTAAAAATATCCGTAAGGCTTTCTAAGGTAACGGCATCGCTCCTTATCGTTCTTATTTCGTCCGCTATGCGGTCAAAAGCTGCGGCAATATCGGCATTTTTTATTTCTTCCAAAACTTCATTTGTTAATAAGCGTATATTTCCGGGCCCTGCGCCTGCAACAATTAAACTCATACCGCGACACCTATAATTGAAATTTTTCTGCAAGTTTTTGACTGGTTTTATTCTTTATCATATTCTTCTTTGCTCTTGAAACCGTATCTTTAAACCGGTTATCAAGTTTTGAATCAAAAACTGCGTACCCCATTGCAGTTCCAAGTTTGTATTTTAAATTCATATTTACCTTATCCAAAGCCGAAATAAAATTTTGTAAACATTCATAAATATTTACATTTTGTTTATCGGTTATTAAAGCGGTAAACTCATCGGTTCCGGTTCTGTAACATTCTCCGTATTGTAAAAATTCATTTTTTATTAAAGATGCAATTTTTATTACTGCTTCATCTCCTTTTTCATGTCCGAATTTTTCATTTATGTCTTTTAAATTATTTATATCAAACACGACTACTGCCACTTTTTCGGATAAAATCAATTTTTCAATATCGGAAAGGAATGAAGACTGATTTTTTGTTCCGGTCATAAAATCTTGGGAAATCAAATCTTTATAAAGAACAACATGTCTATTTTCTTCTACCAGCCGGCGCAATCCGGAAAATGATGTAATTACTAAGAATATAATAAATACAAGCGAAGCAAATGATATATACCCCGCAGAATAAAATTCTTCATTCATAAAATAAATAATTAAATCAATTGATGAAATTAAAAATAATAATAAATATGCAAGAAACGGCATTTTTACGTCATGTCTTTTATCCCGCACCAAAGAAATGCCTAGTGCACCAAAATACATCAGAGTTGAAATATAAAGCCCGCCGTAAATATAATTCCGGAGTCTATAAACATCAATAACCGCAAGAAATTCCAAAACAATAGCAGTACAGTAAAGTATTATACAAAGAACTACGGTTATATGTAAGAATTTGTGCATCTTCAAATCTTTAATGCACGCAGCATACATAATCGGCGGTAAGCCTAAAAGCATTAATGATAAAATAGCCAACATAGAAAACAACCTTGGATAATCCGTTATAAACAATGTTAGTTTACTGTCTGCTATACATAAAATTGCCGCCAAAATTGCATAAAAACTAATACAAAATATTTGCTTAAGTTGATCAGAATATTGCCGCGAAACAAAACAAAAAGGCACAAGAACAATTGAAAAAATTAAACATAAAACAGCAAATTCCAAACTCAGAAAATATTTTATTATAAGGTATTTTAAAAAAGAATTATAATTTGAAAGATATATTTTAAAAATATGACCTCGGTGATTTTCATAAGGATAGGAAAAGAAAAAACTAATTGTTTTACCGGTATGCAGTTTTTCCAATTTAATTTTATGCCATAAAGAAGCCGGAGATTTCATAAACGGCTCAGTCCATTGATTCATACCATATTCATAAATTTGAACATCATCAATAAAAACTCTTACTCCTTGGTCTGAAGTATAAAAAAATATCATATTGTCTTTCAGTAAGTCGGGAATGCGCCTTTGAATTTGCACATTTTCCGCATTTTTTACTGTAATGGGTAAATTGAATACTGCATTATCATGCAGCGGCTGAACTGCTGTAAATGTCCATCCGTATGAAAACGTTTCCGAAATAGTATTCGGAATATTCATTAAAGTATTACTCAAAAATAAGAAAATTGCAAATAGTAATGTTATCAATATCGATTTTTTCATCTCTTCCTCTATAAAAATATTTTGCAGGAAACATCAGAGCCTTATAGCTCTGTTCTGTAAAGAAATTTTTCATTGTATCCGCTAAAGCGGATAGCGAATCAGTTTCCGAAAAATATTTTTTCAAAGCAGTTTGTTTACAAACTGCATACAATACTTCGACGTTTGCCAAAAAGCAAACTCGCAGGATAAACAGTGAGGTGCCATCTGCACCGAACTGTTTATCATACCCTCTATAAAAATATTTTGCAGGAAACATCAGAGCCTTACAGCTCTGTTCTGTAAAGAAATTTTTCATCGTATCCGCTAAAGCGGATAGCGAATCAGTTTCCGAAAAATATTTTTTCAAATACTTTTTGAAAAAAAGTGCATATAATATACGAAGTTTGCCGATTAGGCAAACTCGCAAGATAAACAGAGAGGCAGTATTTGTGCCGAACTGTTTATCACATATCCTTGTCTTTTTACAAGTTGTTTTCTAATTGATTAAAAATTTCATATAATTCCGCAGAATATTTTTTTATCAATTCATAATCGTCGGAATTTATTTGAGATTTTATTTCGTTAAGCCAGCCGGTAGTTTGCTTATCGTTTTCTTTTTGCTTTTCGGTACGATTTTCGTTTGCAATTTCACTAAGAGTTTCTTCTATTGTACAAGCAACAATTCCGTATTGTAAAACGGCAATCTGTAAATGTCCCAGTTTAGGATTAAGACCGTTTTGCTTAAAAATCTCTTGTATCTTTTGCGGAGGAGTTTTTTTATACATAGACTTAAAAAGATCTGACATACTTATTTCGTTGTCAATTGTTATCCAAGCTTTTATATCGGCTGCCGTTATTTCGGCAAAAAGCTTTTCATGGTTTTCAATAAAACTTTTTACATTATCTTCAGTTAAAACGGCTTTATCATAATTAGTTGCAGTACACGACAAAATAAGAATATGCAGAATAAAAAAGAAGAGTCCGCAACAAATATTTTTTTTCAATTTCTTGTCCTCCAAAATATTTATTTTAAATAAATTTTATTTAACCTAAAGCCATACTTATAGGACAGGATAAAGTACATGTTGCACAGGAAGTAACCGCACAAGACGGGGCACAGGAAACACCGCAATTCTTAAAGTCGGACAACTTAATCGTTCCGTTTATTGTATTTGATGAACAGCCTGTGCTGCAAGATTTTAGGCATACACCGGCTAAAAAGTAAGAATTAAAATAAGATGCAAAACCTGAATTCATCAAAACCTCATTCCATTGGGAAACTTCAAGGTTCCCGTCTTTGATACCCTGTTTTAGTTTAGATAACTGCATTCTATTCTCCAGTATATTTTTAGTTAACCGACCGAGAGGAATAATTACACCTATAAGTATGCAACAGTTTTTTTATCCTGTCAACATAAAAATACAAAAAATTTGAAAAAAATATGTTTTTTTTAATTTTGATAAATTTCAGCAAAATAGCAAAATTGAAAAAGATTTTTGCAGGAAAATTTTGATGTTTAATCACTGCCGCAATCTACTCATCGCAACTATCATAATGTCTATCATTCTTATGTTCGATATTATACACGCTTTTTCCGCCGATCAATTTGGGGCGGCTTTTGAGGGCTGTTAGCCTCGCCGAGCCTATTACTTGGTTTTAAGCCTTACAGGGACTTACACAAATTTTACGTGCATTCCGATTTCGATGTCTCCTATGTCCATGCCGGCATGGGCGATTACGTGTTCTATCATAACCGGAGACTTAAAAAGATTGTAGGCAGCGAGAGAAGCAGCACATCCTGCGTGAAGGGCGGAAACTATTGTTTTTCCGGCTTCCTCATTTAAGGCGGCTATAGTTTCTTCCTTTATCCGTGCGGAGGGGTTAATACCCTGTTGCTGCGCAACGTATGCTCTGCGTCGGGATTGTTGATTTAAAAATTTATCATTGATTTTCTCTTTTTAACAAAAAAACTCTTTCATGCTTTCCATCAGCGACACCGATTCCTGCAAGCGTCCTAACTCATTGAGAAAAATATGTACCGAATTTTGCAGCATTAAAAAACCGGTAATGCAGGCACTGAAATTTCCGACGGTTATTTTTCCGTTTATGAGTAAATACAGTGAAAAGAAAACGGCGGCGGCAAAGGCTGCATGTGTAAAAAATTCACACAAAAAAATGGTGATTGTATCTTTGTAGCGGAGCAACCAGATTTTTGAAAAAATATCTTTGCGGCAGCGCAGCCATTGCTGCTTTACATAAGCGTCCGCACCGGTCAGCCGCAATTCCTTTGCCGTTTGCTTATCGGTAAAAAGCGACCAAAGGTATTCCAGTTTTCTTTCTTGCGGTGCCTGAAACGTTTTTAACTCATAAAATTGTTTTCCCCGAATGAGCCGCGTTACCAAATACGGAATTGCAGAAACAAAACACAGTGCGAGCAGTACCGGAGAAAAGCGGGCTGCTACAATGCTGACGGTGATTATCCGTACTGCCTCTTTGGCGAGGAAAAGGCAAGACTCCATAACAATGCCGGAACGTTCTTCTTCAATATTATTAAGAACTAACTTTTGCATATTGAAAAATGCAGCATCTTCAAATTGAATCAATGGTGTATTAAAACATTTTTTTGCAAACCGTACCTTTAATTCTGCAGCGGGTTTTTCACAAAGACCGATTGCTACCATGTATTGTCTGATGATAGCACTGCTTTCTTCCAAAATAAAGAAGAAAAATAAAAGTGCCGCCCAGAAAAAAACAGTATGTATTGCGCCATCTATTTTGAAAAATGCAATACCTGAATCAATGAGTCCGCTTACGCATTGTATTGAAAGCGGGGAAGCAATACCGGCGATAATAGTAACAAATATTCCCGCAAGGTGATAGAATGGGGTAATCGAAATATTCAGTTTAATTGTCCAAAATAGATTATCAAAAAATTTCCGCATATACTTATCTCCCTTTTGAATTTACTTTTTTGTAATGAATCGAATTCTGTAATTTTATAAACTTAAAAATATGTTTTATAACAAGGCTTCCCTCAATAAAAGAATAAAAATTATTTCCCGCTTCGGAAACAATCATGCCGAATTCATTTGCAGCCGTGAGTAAGGCTGCAAACATTCCTGCCGTAACTGTTCCGCTTTTTAATCCGTTTATTAAAAAGAAAACGCAAAAAAACATCCAGCCTAGAATTGAAACCGAACCGGTTGCTCCGTAAAACTCTCCGCGTTTCCAAACAGCGCAAAGATTTTTTAAGAGCTTTGTCTGAATCGATTTTAATTTTTGTAAAATAAAATTGCCGGAAGAAAAAACTTGTACTTCAATCAGAGAATGTTTGTTATGGGTAATTTCCATTAGATCGGACACTTTTCTTCTATCTTCTGCTTGCGTTTCAAATAATGCATTCATTTTTAATGCGGAACGTGCCGTCCAAAACGCATCATGCAGTGTTACGGTTATAAAACCGATAACAAGCCAAATCGATACCGAATAAAATACCCAAATAATTCCGACAACCCGTACGGAAATTGCGATGAGCATAACGGCATTATAGAAAAGCTCAAGAATTTTTCTATCGGGATTTTTACTCATCAGCTGAACACAATCTGCAAAGTCGGGATTTTCAAAATGCGAAAAGTCAACCGCCGTAAATTTTTCCATAAGATACGAAGAAAAATTATAACTCATCTTTTTTTCAAGTGCGATTTTTAAAATGTTATATACACAATAGATATGCTGTAGTATTCCGAGCGATATCATAAGCAATAGTGTATCAATAAAAACCTTGTCGGTAAATTTAACGGCATTAAAACATTCTACTGCTTCATCAATTAACCGTTGCGTAAAAAAAATCGTATACGGCGATGCAAGACCATGCAGCATTGAAAAAAATAAAAATAAAAATGCCGGCAGCGTTGCAAATCGAAATACAATTGCGAAAACTCTAAAAAAATTTTTAATCATAATATCTCCTTTAGGAGAAGGAAAGATAATTAAAGAACGTATAGTTCCGCCTGTCCCCTATATAACCTTTCATATTCTTCACATGAATTTAAAAGTTGTTCATGTGTGCCTATTCCTGCTACGCAGCCGTCTTTCATTACTACTATTTTATCAACCAATTTGCAAAGTCCGACGCGGTGTGAAATTATGACGGCAGTTTTTCCTGCGATTATGTGTAGGAATTTTTTTAAAACGCGTGTTTCTTCCAATGGGTCAAGAGCTGCTGTAGGTTCATCTAAAACTAATATGTTTGCATTTTTAAAAACACAACGGCTTAAGGAAATCCGCTGCCATTCGCCGCCTGAAAGTTCTGCACCGCCGAATGTTCTTCCGAGCATGCCGTCAAGCCCCTTTGTTTTTTCTAAAATATAATCCGCTTCGTTTTCTTTTAAGGCTGCAATAATTTTTTCATCATTATGCAATTCATCCAAATTGGAAATTGCAATATTTTCACGCAGCGGGAAATTATACTGTACGCATTTTTGCGGAACAATCGAAATATTTTTGTATAATTCTTCTTTATTTATTTCTTGCATATTTTGATTATCCCAAAATACATTGCCCGTTTTCGCTTCATATAGTCCAAGAATAATTTTTGAAAGCGTTGTTTTTCCCGAACCGTTTTCTCCTATTATCGCAACGCTTTCACCTTTTTGAATGGTTATACTTACATTATGCAAAGCATCTTTTTCCGTATTGGGATATGAAAAAGAAACATCGTTTAGTGTAATTCCGTTTTTTAATTCAGTCATAGAAACTCCTTGTATATTTTTTTGTTCTTCAGGCAAATCTAAAAAATCAAAAAAGCGTTTTGTGTATGCGGCGACTTCGGGAACTTCTCCGATTGCAGTCAAAAATTTCATCATTACAAATTGCAATGCTGTGAAAGCTCCGATTGCAGAGCCGAGATTCCCGACAGTAATTGTTTGTTTGAGTGCAAAACTAATGCACAAAAAAACCGCTGCGGCATAACCTATAGAAGCAATGCAGTCGCACAATAAAACTGATCGGGCATCTTTTTTTCGTAAAGCGAACACGCCGTTCATATTGTTTTGATTTTTTTCAAGCCATAATTCTTTTATAAAATTATCCGACCCGTTAAGTCTTAATTCTTTTGCCGAAGTTTTATCCGTAAATAAATTCCAAAGGTATTGCAGTTTCCGCTCTTCGGGGATTTTAATTGTTTTGTATTGATACATTTCATTTCCGCGTATAAACCGTGTAATAAAATACGGAATCACGGAAAGTAATGCGACAAAAAATAATGCCGGATTAAATGAAGTTAAAACAATTGTCAGTGATAACACTTCAATTATTCTGCACGCAAAATAAATTATACGAGTTGTTGCATAGGGGACATATTCATCGTTGATATTTTCTTTTGCATATTTATACATATTTAAAATATCCGCATTTTCAAAATTAATTAATTTTAAACGGGCGGCTTTTTCAGCCAATAAAAGATTTGCATAATTATTCGGTTTTTCATAAATGCCGATATTTATCGATGCCATGTAAAGCAAATCAAATAATTCCGTAACAAGATACATACCGCCAAATAAAGCAGCGTACATGATAATGACATTAACTCCTGTATTTGTTTTTGAAAAAGCGATAACAGAATCAATTAAGCCGCCGATTAAAATAGTTGAAATTGATTTAAGCAGCGATTGCCAAATTTCAACCATAATGAACGCAATATGTGCAAACGGTGTAATGCAAAAAGTAAATTTAAAACTTCTAAACAGAGAATTTTTTTTCATGTAATTATATAAATTCAATTTACACATACCAACCCGCCTGCGACTCATACATTTCAAAGTACAAATTTTTCTTCTTCATCAATTCCGAGTGTGTACCCATTTCAATAATTTTGCCTTTGTCGAGTACAAATATTTCATCTGCCATTTTTGCACTTGCAAGCCGATGTGAAATAAAGATACAGCCTCGGTTGTTTATTATTTTTTCCAAATTAAAATACATTTCCCGTTCTGCGGAGGGATCAAGAGAAGCTGTCGGTTCATCAAAAATAATAAACTGACTATCTGCGGCACAGGCGCGGGCAATTGCGACTTTTTGCCATTGTCCGCCTGAAAAATCAACACCGTCTTTATCCAGCTTTCCTAGCTTTAAATCCAAGTTATCAAAACATGCATCGCTTGAAACAAATGAAAGTGCTTTTTTTAAATGTTCATCATCGTGTAAATGCTCCAAGGCTCCAAGTGCAATATTTTCCCGCAAGGACATTTGATAATTTGCATAATCCTGAAACACAATACTGACTGCTTTATGAATCTCAGCTTGTGAAAGTTCATTGATATTTTTTCCGCCGATGTAAATATTACCTGAAGACGGTTGATATAAACCTGCAATCAATTTAATGAGCGTAGTTTTTCCGCTGCCGTTTTTTCCGACTAAAGCAATATGACTTCCTGCTTCTATCGTAAATGAAATATCGTGTAATATTTGTATTTCCGTTTTTGGATATGTAAAAGAAACATTTTCAAATTTAATTTGAATTCCTAGTGTGTTTGTATTCATACTATTTTCTCCTCTTGGCAATTGTATTTTCCGAAAATGAATATCATCGGGAAGCTGCATAAATTTGTATAAAAAATCAATACTGATATTTTTGTCGTTCAATGACCAAAAAAGTTCCGATATATTAAAGGTAAGACTAAGAATCTCGGTAAGCGAAACTATAAGCCCCGCAAAAATTCCAACCTGAATATTTCCCTTTGTAATTTCTACAATTAAGATATACAGTAAAAAGAATGACCATACAAGAGTTAACAGCATACCGGCTATATTAAACTTATATGCTTGAAGCGTTACTGAAATTCTTTCTTTTAAAAGTATTTTGTATTGTGCTTTAAATTTCTGTGCAATAAATGGAACGGCGGAAAATATTTTCAATTCCACCAAAGCGTGTTTATCGGAAAGCAGATGACTTAAATCTTCCAAAGTCCGTTCATCCGAGACTTGGCTTGCATAAATTTCTTGCACTTTTTTTGTTGCAATAATTTCATTGAGAAAATCTAAAATTAAAAATGCAAAAAAACCGACAGCAAGCCATAGCGACACTTTTAGAAAAATAAAAACCATTCCTGACAGTTTTATACAATCGGTTAGTAATGCCCTGCATGATCTAAACAAGGCAATTATTTTTGCAGCAGGCTTGTTTTTAATTTTTTTTAACGCATCATGGAATGCTTCATCTTCAAAGCAGGAAAATTTTATTTTGAGCGTTTTATTTAAAATAGCGCATGATAAATTTTCCGTAAGAATTTTTTCGAGCGAAATAAAAACCGTATTGCTGATAAAACTGACATGATTCATAAATAAGATAATTACTGCCAAAACTCCGGCATTAAAAAGTATCGTTGAAATTGAAGCATTATCTTGCAAAAATGAAATAAACGAATCGAGCAGCCGCTGCATAAAAATTACACTCAACGGCAGTGTAAAACCGTTTATTATTGAAATTAAGCTTAGAATAGTTGCAGGATATGCTGCAAATTTAAAAACAGTGCGGAAACACCTAAAAAGATTCCGTATCATAAAATAAACTCCTAATCAATAAAATAAGTACTTTCGTACAAATTTATATATGTAAAAAACAACCCCATACTGACTGAAATAAGCCGAATCACTTTACGGAGAAACAAATTTAGAATAAAGCGTATTTCTTTAATTCATTTGTAGTTTTTAATCATACGATTGATTAGATATTCATTTTTATTTCCTCTCTTTAGGCTTAAAAACGATTTTCGTTTTAAACCGCTTTTTTGTAAAAATGTTGGAGAACCTTTTAAAAATTTCAGTTTTTAGAAGGTTACCGATAATATGTTTATAAGCCTATCATAAAATAAAAAAAGTGTCAAGTAATTTGTTTAAGACCTCTTATAAAACTATAGAAATTATGCTATAATAGTGTAAGGAAGTGACAGAGGCTTATTTTAGACAATGCAGGTAGCATTGTCTAAAAATGCTGCGAGTTTGCCTTTCGGCAAACGTCGTTTTATTGTATGCAGTTTCTCACTTCGTTGCGAAACTGCGGAAAATAAGCAATGCTCAGAAACTGAGGTTTCTTCCGCTTACTTATTTTGTAAGAGGGCTTATTTTAGACAATGCAGGTAGCATTGTCTAAAAACGCTGCGAGTTTGCCTTTCGGCAAACGTCGTTTTATTGTTATGGAGGCTTTTTATGTATAAACCTAATTTTTTAATTTCATCTTTGGGTGAATGTAAAATTCAGTCGCCTATTCTTTTATCGAAAAATCACGGTGACGCTATTGCCAATTATGTTGAAGATACGGAATTTGTCCGTTACAGAATTGACGCGTCTATGGGTGAAACTCATGAGCCGTTGACAAATTCTGATATAATAGAAAAAGCGGGACCGCGTCAAAAAATATATTTCAGTCCGAATTATGTCCATGCGGCGATAGCAAGCTGCGGCGGTATTTGTCCCGGAATAAACGATGTTATAAGGGCTGTTGTACGGTGTTTATGGACAAGATACGGTGTCCGTAGAATAAGCGGAATAAAGTTCGGTTATAAAGGTTTTATTTCGGAATACGGCTTTTCTCCTATTCCGCTTAATCCCGATATAGTAAACGGTATTCATAAAACAGGAGGCTCTTTTTTGGGAACCTCAAGAGGCGGCGGCAATAGGGTTACGGAAATAGTGGATGGAATTGAACAAATGAATATCAATATGGTTTTTTTAATAGGCGGAGACGGAACACAAAAGGGTGCCCTCGAAGTTTCCCGCGAAATAGAACGCCGTAAATTAAAGATTTCCGTTATTGGAATTCCCAAAACAATAGATAATGATCTTTCATTTATTCAAAAATCTTTCGGGTTTGATACTGCAATTGCAAAAGCGACAGAATCGGTTGCAGCAGCCAATATGGAAGCAAGTTCGCAAATAAACGGTATCGGTCTTGTAAAACTGATGGGAAGAGAGTCTGGCTTTATTGCAACGCATACGGCGATTGCAAGTCATGAAGCCCATTTTGTGCTTATTCCGGAAGTTCCGTTTGCACTGCACGGAGAAAACGGTTTTTTAAAACACCTTGAAAATAAGCTAAAAGAAAACGGGTTTGCTTTAATTGTTGCCGCAGAGGGTGCCGGTCAAAATTTGATGCAGGTTGAAGATGAGACCGATGCATCCGGAAATAAAAAACTTGCAGATATAGGGGCATTTCTAAAAAAAGAAATAGCCGAATATTTTACAAAAATAAATATGCACATAAATTTAAAATATATAGACCCGAGTTATCAGATACGTTCTGCAGCGGCTGTTCCTATTGATTCTATTTATTGTGAGCGTTTGGGAAATCATGCCGTGCATGCTGCAATGGCAGGAAAGACAAGAACCCTCATCGGGCTTGTACACAATAAATTTGTTCATCTGCCTATTGAAGAAACCGTTATTCAACGAAATCATGTAAATCCTGAGGGTTCGCTTTGGCGGGATGCTCTTGATGCAACGGGACAGCCCACGACAATGGTTTAATATTGTGTCCCAAGGGTTTGCCTTTGGGACATAAATTCAGTTTACACTTAAAAAGTTTACTCTCTTGTAATCCAATATTGTTTCCAACCGGCACAATGATATTGATTCATATCCAATAAATACTGTTCCGCTTCGGTTTTGGTTAAATTATGATCAAAAATTTCTTTTAAATTTGAAAACTGTGACGAAATCATAACATGAATAAAAAATTTTGTGCGTTTTGAAATTGCTATATTATCACGTTTAAGCCATATAATCGTTTCGGATTCTACAAGTTCTATAACTTTATCGCCAATACGTTCATAAGAACTGCCGTGTGCGCAACATAAGAGCAGCTTCATTTCTTCCCAGTGTACATAGAAGAAGTCTAAAATTTGTAAAAAACGGCGGCGGGAAATATCTGTGATAATTGAAAGATCGGAATCTTTCATATTATATGTGTTGTAGTTCATATCGGGATTGTGATGCATTAATTTTAAAAAATCCGCAAAGACAGTTTCTATGATTGCTTTAAATACATCATTCTTACTTTTAAATTGATTATAAATTGCACCGGTAGTAACGCCGGCTTTTTTAGCAATAGAACGTACATTAGTACCCATAAAACCTTTTTGTAAGAATTCCGTTTTTGCTGCAAAAAGGATTTTTTCTTTTGTATTCGGTTTAGGATTCTCCGTTAAAATTTTATTTTTCATCTCAGCTGTTTATTCCATAATATGATTATTAAATACTATGATATTATTTTTTTTATGTCAATACTAAACTGAGCCTGCAAAACAACATAGAAAAATGGGGGGGGGGGGGGATTAAGGTGTAAACAACCGATAAAGGAAACAAAATGGTTTATACAATGGAAAAAAAACGACAGTCATTTAGCAAGGATTTCAAGGCGAAAGCTGCACTTGAGTACTTAGAGGACAATCAACGATTCAAGAAATTGCAGTAAAATAGTCAGTTCATCCGAATCGGATTTCACAAAGGCGGTGTTTAAATATTTAGGCACTTGACTATTTCAAGGTGAGAATGATAAATTTATGTCGATAGACAGGGATATGAGTTTAGTAGGAAATCCTTTGCATGGGCTTAGTGATGCAATACTCGGGGCTGAGGTTATAATTATGGTTACTGTAACGGGGTAATGGTAACGATATTTTAAATTAACCGGGGGTATTTTATATGAATAACAATATAAAAAAGCTTTTTTACATTTTTGGTGGCTCTCAGGTATTCTCTTATTTTTAATACTTTGGAAACTTGTGCAAATATTAAATCCTGATATGTCTATACCGGATTTAAAAAAAAGATATTTGTATGGAATAATAGTTATTGTAGATTTGTATTGGGTTGTTTTTTGTTTTAAAATAAACCGTATTAATGTTAAAGAATATTTTAAATTTAAAAATCCTAATTTTCTTTTAATTTTAAAATATACTTTGATTGTTTTTGCAATAAGTGCAATTTATTATCAGTTTAATACACTTATTCCTGATATAAAATATTCTTTTAATTTTTTTAAAGAAAACATGGGGAAAATATCATATTACGATGTTTTTAAAAACCCGGAGTTATGGAACTATGTTCTTATTGGAGGAATGATATTTGCACCTGTAGCGGAAGAAATGCTTTGCAGATACTATATGTATAATAATTTAAAGTATAAATACTCGGATGCCCTTATAGCTAATATTATTTCAAGTGTAATATTCGGTCTTTTTCATATTAGTGTGTATGGATATGATCTTAATGCTGTTATGATAATAAGTATAACTGGTATGGCTTTTGCATACTGTTATGAAAAAACAAAAACTATTTGGACGCCAATGATTATGCATTCCCTGCATAATGGTCTTATATGTTTTGAAAGATGTTTAACTAAACCTTTTTTTACTATTTTAACGCTTACTTATATAATTTTAGGCAGCAGTATTGGAATAATTGAACTTATCAAACATCTAAAAAGGAGAAAAGAGATTAATGAAGTAAAAACCGATACTTTACCTCATGTACAAGAATGATGAGATTACCGTCATTCAAAATGAAAAAACTACC
>CALINC010000028.1 GCA_938045195.1 uncultured Treponema sp. | reverse complement strand
TTTCTTGTGTTTCAATTAATCTTAAAACCCATGTTATTTTTTGAGCAATCTTTCCGGGCTGAGTATCTATAAATTCTTTTACAGGACATTTTCCATCCTTTGTTTTATAAAATTTTATTTCTCTTTTCACATATAAATGTTAGCATTAATAGTTACTTTTGTCAAGTATAACTACTTAAATATTTTAAGTATAGTTATTTTTAGAATTAAATAGCAGTTTTCGAAATGCAAATGTATAAATTATATTAACTGGCGTAACAAAACATCAGAGAAAGGGTTCATTTGGATATATTTCTATGTTGCAGCAAAAATAGATTTAGCCTATTTACAGTTATTTTATCCATTAGAAAATTATTTATAGGTAGTTTACAATGTTATCGGCTTTACCAATAAAACGCCTCCGCCTTAAAAACCGAACACGGAACTTTTCAGGTTTTAGGCGAAGGCTTGAACAGCTACTCTACTACCAATATTGACAAGTCTCTAGTGACAAGCACTTTTTATCTTATTTATCAGACTTATATCGGTTTCACGCGTATATGTAATTGTATCTATTTCATTTGGGGCAGGTATCTTTAAAACACTTTCCGTAGCAGATATAATCGGTAAATCATCACCTATCTTATATTTTGAATAACTGCTACTCGAAAGTATCGTAATAGTACCATTGTTGTGATAACACATGTATGCTTTATTATCAGAAAAATAAAGATATCCATATCTTCCGCCATACCAGACTGTACCAGCAAGGTTTATACTACTTCCACCAGTGTTACCGCTATTATTAGTAGTGGTATTTTCCTTTTTGTCCTTATTACCATTTGCTTGCGGACAACCGGTAATTAAAGCTACTGCACTAAGTATTACAACTAATGCTCCAATCATTGAAACGAATTTCTTTTGTTTCATTTCGACCTTCCTTTCGCAATGTGTTTTTCATTGCAATTATTTTATTTTTCGGTCGAAAAGATACTTTGATTGGTTCCGTACCCGCCTGCCATAAGGCAGGTCAATCTAACATTCGCTTAACCTGCATTTGCGGCTTGTCCGCAATGTCAGGTTAAGCGAATGTTAGACGCTATCTTCTGGTTTACTTGAAAGTGTAATTTTTTGATATGCATTTTTTTTATCGTTTGGATGAGGTTCAAAACCAATTATCGTAATATCAGACTTATTTGGACCATATACCCAAAACACTCTACCAGCGGCAGGTTTATTATTTTCTAAATATGACTGCCAAACTTTTATTCCATATCTTTTGGTCAGCACCTCAATATCATGAGTACAAAGGCTTGGATATTTTGAATCTAAAGCAAGTTTCTTAAAACAACTTACCAGTTTTTTGAATAAAGTAATTTCCTTTTTAGAAGCAACATTATTTTTTATTTTCTTTTCCAGATCATCCCAAAATTCTTTCATTTCGGGAATTCCCATTCTGATGTTGAACATTACTCAATATCCTCATAGGCAGAAATATCTATGGGGTTAGAAGCATTACAATTTTTGAAATTTTCCATGCTTGAATCCATCATTTTTAATGTCCTTACTGAAACTTGAAAAGGCTTTGTAAGTTCTCGAGGTTCAAGCAATATTCTGCCGTCGTCATACTCTTCTACATGGAAATATTCGTAAGATGCGTTTCGCAATGTAATTCTTTTTTTTGAGTCAATTTTTGCGTTGTAGGATTTTACTACCATTGTAGGCATAACAAACCTCCTTTTCAAGTGGGAAATCCCACAATTAAAATATAACCTAAAATTTAAAAAAAAACAAGCAGATTAACGACCGTTTTCTCAGAATTTTTATTTATTCTATATATTCCTATCTTTTTCCCTATAATCTTTATACGAATAAAGCCCTATCAAAAATTCATTAGATTTTGTAAACTTAAGTTTCTCAAAAACAGCTGTGCGTTCTACTACATACATAAGTATTTTCTTTATTAATTTTTCTGTGTTAAACAGTTGATAAGCAGAATTATCGATAAGTTTAATAATTTCTACATTTTATCAGTAAATAAACAAGATGAAAATTTCATTTTCCTTAGCAGATAATTATTGTAAATACCGACCGTCCGAAGGATTTATATTTCGTTGATTTCCTTAATAAGTTTTAAAATTCTTAGATAAAAGTTTTTTTACTCAAGTAACTATTATAATAAAACACAACTTTATTCAAAATAACTAAGCTATTAATTTGGTCTTTAAGCTTTAATTTATAAAAAATATACCGCATTTTCAAAGTTACAGTTTATCGTGCCGTAAGGCATCGGTCTAACTAACGCTTAACCTGCGTTAAGCTAGCACGGTTTTTGCCACACCATCTGCAAAAAATGTTCTAGTAGCGTTGTCAAGTTAAAGTAGTTGTTAGACATAAATCTCAAATTCATTTAATGACTTAATTTCAATTACATTATGAATTATTTCCTTTTGTTTTATATTTTAACCAAATTCCAATCATTCCTGCATTTTTTGATCCCATAGCATCTTTTTCTAAATTGTCGCCAATATAAATACATTGTTCAGCTTTTAGTTTTTCACTATCTAAAGCTGCTTGAAAAATACGTAAATTTGGTTTTGATGACATTACTGTTTCAGCAGCAATAATATTCTTAAAATATTTCATGATACCAGTTTTTACTAATTTTTCCTTCTGTTGTTCTTCTTGACCATCTGTTATTGCAACATATCCATTGTCTTTATATTTTTCCAAAAATGGGATTACATCATCAAATAATTTCCAGTTATCTTTATATAATTGCTTATACACTGAATATATTTCATCTGCTTGTTTATCATTAATCTTTGGATTTTTAAATATCTCTCTTATTCTATTTCTTCTTTGATCAAAATAACTAATTTCACCAGAAAGAAACTTCTGATAATATTTTTCCATATATAAATGCCATATATCTGGAAATGATGATGAATCATAATCGGGTATTTCCGAAGAGAATCTTTTTCCAAATTCAATCGATGCAGTTTTTTCTGCATTTGTATAATCAATCAATGTATCATCGATATCTAGCATTATCATATTTTATCCTTGTGCCCGAAGGGGCTGTCTAACATTCGCTTAACCTGCATTTGTGGCTTGTCCGCAATGTCAGGTTGAAGCGGGTGTTAGGTTTTATTATTGTTTCGAGTAACTCTGTACTCTTCATCTAGCAAATACATCATTATAAAATCCGAATATTCGCCATTATTGAAGAATCCATCCTTTTGCTTACCCTCTTCCTTGAATCCTATACTTTTCCAGAACCTTAATCCTCTTTCGTTACTTCCCACAACTCCAATTGCTATTCTGTGGAAATTTAAGCTATTAAAACCATATTCAAGCATTAAATTTGCAGTTTCTTTTCCATAACCTTTAGCCCAATAATTTCTATTCCAAATCATTAGCGAATAATCTGCCGTTCTCCATGGCATAAAAATTCTTAGAAAACCGGTTTCTCCAATTATTGAATTTGTTTCCTTATCAATAATTACAAACCAGATCCTGTCATCTGTTTTTTGACATCGATCATAAAAGTTATCCATTTCTCTTTCAGTTATTGGATATACTTCTCCGCTTAATACTCCTATTTCTCTATCGGACATTAACTCAGCCAATTTTTTAAGATCATCTTTTTGGACCGGGCGAAGTTTTATTCTCTTACTCTCCATAAAATAACTCATATCATTCCTCTCATACATTTTGAATAAATATTTTCAGTGTTGAAGCGGTGTTAGATTTTATAATTATCAAATTGTGTACCTATATCTTTCTGCGTACTTGCTTAATATTTCATTTATCATTGTTTGATATTTTACATTATTTTTCTTTGCTGAAGCTTTAAAAAATGCAACACTTTCACAGTCAAGCGTTATCGTAATTTTTACTTTTTCAGATTTTCTTATTAATCTGTCAGGAGGCGGTAAAAAATCATCTATCCTTTCCGATAATGATATTGACTCAGCTACTCGTTTAGGAGCATCACTATATTCTATTTTCTTCTTCATATTTTCTTTTTCCTTCTCTCCAATATCCGGCACCTATTATCCTAATATTCTCATTACGCAAGGTAAAACGGACCGTCAATATTTTATCTTCAACTTTACCAAGACAAAAATATCTTTTCTCTTTATCCGAATGTCTTTCATCATATAATATAACTCTATTTTTATCAAAAAAAGCTTCCTGAGCTTCTTCAAATGAAACATTATGTTTTCTTATATTTATTTCATTTTTATTCTTATCCCATTCAAATGTCATAATATATTATACATACTTTTTGCAATATTTTCAATACATATATTTTTATTTTAGAAAATAATATTTTATATAGTTATACTACTGTTTTATAATACTTGACTTTATAACAATATTTTTCAAACAAATAAAACATTATAGATCGGTTCTGCACAAACTTTTCTGCAAGCGATTAGCTTGTCAATCTAACTTTCGCTTGACCTGCATTTGCGGTTTGTCCTCAATGTCAGATTGAAGCGGGTGTTAGAATATGTTATTGGCAAGCACATATTACACTTTAAATTGCGATCACATTGTCTGCAATGGGTAAAATAGTTTTTGTATGAGCAATTACAATAATCAGTGAGCCAGATTTTAATTCTTGTAATGCTTCGTAGATGATTGCTTCTGTTTCACCATCGATGTTTGCAGTCGGTTCGTCCATAAAAATAAGTGACGGCTGTTTTAAAAATATTCTAGCCAAAACAATTCGTGCGCTCTCTCCACCAGACAACTTATTTCCGCTTTCACCAGTTATGGTTTTGTATTGCTCTGGTAACGTTAAAATATAATCATGTATATGTGCTTTTTTTGCCGCAGCAATAATTTCATCTTGGCTTGCGTCTTCTTTAAAATACGAAATGTTATTTCTAACAGTGTCATCAAAGATAATTGCATTTTGTGTAAACACGGCAATATTTTTTGCGTACTCGGCATGTGAAATTGAATTTAAGTTTTTACTGCTAACCAAAATTTCCCCAGTGCTGGGCTTATACAACTTTAGCAACATATCAAGCAACGTGGTTTTCCCTGCACCCGAAGCCCCAGTGATAACATTAATAGCATTCTTTTTAAATGTGCAATTAAAGTTTGTAAAAATCTGATTGCCATTATCGTAAGCAAAACTTACATTTTTTACTTGGATATCGCCATACACAAATGGCGTATCAGTAATCATTTGCTTTTCCTCATGTTCAATTTGACTTGGCATATCCATCAATTCAAAAACTCGTTTGATAAGGCTTAAGCTTTTTTGATAGCCTCCAATTGCTACAGTTAATGTTGCGATTGGTAGATTAACAAATTGAAAAAATATATAATACGAAATAAATTGCCCAACAGAAAAACGTTTTGTTGCAATCAAATAGCCACCCACAATTAATATCAATAATAAATTTGCAGTTGTTATAAATGCATTAAAAAAAGTCGATTGACTCATAATGTTTTCCATACGTTTGCCATCATCTCGTAATGTTTGAAATTCAACATCGAATTGATGCAAATGTTTGCCCTCATAGTTCATACTTTTTATTAATTTCAACGACGAAAATAATTCAATGAGCCTATTGTACAATACACCATAACCATTGCGAAATTTAAAAGACGCATTTACAATTTTTGTATGATATGCACTTGCAACAATAACCGATAATATTACCGAAAGCACAATAATACATGTTAAAATTACGTTGAGCCTAAACAAAACAATTGAATACACAATGAGCATCACCAGTGCGATACTTGGATTGATAACCAAACCCATTACAAATTCTTGAAATATCATACTGTCGCCTGAAATGCGTTCTATAGTGTCGCCTGTTTTTAAGTTCAACAACATTGCATACGGTTGTGCTAATATTTTTTGTAAAAGTTCTTTTCTAACGGTACAGGTTAATGAATGCCCAATTTTTTGAATTAACAAATTGGAAATAAATTCAATTACCACAGTGACTAACAACAATGCGGAAACGACCCCAATCCAAAACGCAACTTGCTTTAACTGCCGACTTTCTAATTGCATAAAAAACAAATCAATTGTTTTTGGAATTGGCAACGTCAAAGCAATACGCACAACCGTCAGTAACGAAAGCACAATAATTTCACCACTAAACTGTTTCAAATATTTGAAAATCTTTCCATACAAATTTAGATCTTTTCGCATAAAAAATCCTAACTATTAAAATCCACAGCACTGATACCAGAGGTTGACTAAATTTTTAAATTCTTCCTCTGATAAACCTGAGTATACATACGCAGCCAATTTGAACATATATTTTGTTCGTTGGCACATATCTTCCACTTTTCGTTTATTTATATCACCGTTTACTAAAAAGCCAACAGCATAGCACCCGCCAGCACATAAATATCTCAGCCAACAATCATGACAATCTGTCTCAGTCGAAGGATTAACGCTAAACTCTTTAAAAGTATGTTCATTGACATTGCCTAACATGAAATCATTATATCCAATGAGCATATGGCATGGATAGATATCACCAGTTGGTGTCACTGCTAAAAAGGAGTTGCTTGACGAACTACAGTTAAAAACATTTTTATCATGTTGATCAATACCTAACATTAACCTCATCAGCTGATTTGAAAAAACGGTATGTCCATCAGAATTCTGTACTGATTCTATAACCATTTTTGCAAACTTCTCTAGCTCCTTGAAATATCGTTCGTTTTCTTCTTTGCTCCAGCTTCTTCGTGTCAAGTTGCAAGAACTATCAAGACACTCTCCAAAACTGATATGGTTGAATTCAAGCTCAAGAATATATTTTAAAATGTTAAAGGCAATGCCGGCATTTTCTGGCGATATCACAGTTTGTGGAACAACATTACATCTGTTGTTCTTTAATAGCAATAGATTCTTTTTTACAATATTAAAACTTCCCTGCCCATTTTTAAATTTCCGACATTGATCATGAATCGTACATGGTCCATCTATTGTAACTGTAATCAAAAAATTATTGCTTTTAAGAAAGCTTATCTGTTCTGTACTTAGAATAGTCCCATTTGTCGTTATGGAATAGTGAAAAACTTTGTCAGTATTTTTATATTCTTCAGAAATATAATTCACAGTTTTTTTAATTAGCTCAAAATTTAAAAAAGGTTCGCCACCAAAAAAAGAAATATTCAAATCACGTGCCTCACCTGATTTTTTAACTAGAAAATCTACAGCTTTCCTTGCGGTTATAAAATCCATTAGTCCATCATCAGTATTATAAGTACCCTCATGGGCATAGCAGTACGAACAAGAAAGGTTGCATACATGAGACACTAATAGCAGTAGTGACTGTACAATAGAATTTTTATGTATTTGAAATTTAGGTACTGTACCAATATAATTCAAAAGCTTCGCATCAATCAACATATTAAAGTTGCTTAACACGAGTGATATGTCATATTTGTTTGCATAACGTTTACTAAAGTACTCTTTTGCTTCCTCTACATCAGAACTTTGCTGTAATATTAGTAACCAATCATAAAACGCCTCATCAATCTCCATCAGGTAGCTTGACTGAATATCAAGGACAAAATACTTATCAAGATACTTGAACTGCTCAAAATCGAATAGTTTACACTTAGACTTCACATCCACTTGCACAAAGCCCTCCTAAAGCTCATGAATATAAGTTAACTGCTACCAGTCAAATCAATTAAACTATACTACACAATATTGTTATTCAAATATTATGTACATCCACAACCGAAGGCTACTTGCCCTGACAATCCACTTGCAACTCGACAACAGCTTAAAATTCTAATTATCATATTTAGCTTGCTATTTTTGTTGATACACTTCACCATAGGCGTTCCTCCTAACTAAAATATCTGTTTCCAGTAGCAGTTAACAACTAATTATAGCATAAGTGTAAGATGAAATCAAGCAAATATGTGTTCAATTTTTTATTTTAAGCACAATAGAGAAGCTATGGAAAAGGGAATACCAAGTGAAAACATAGTAATTGTCTTTTGGAAAAATCATTTAATTTTTGAAGAGCGTGCAAGTAAAATATATCCGTTCATCAAAAGAAAATTGTATTTACAAGAAAGAAAAGTAAACCCTTATATCCGACATTTTGTACAAACAAGTAAAAACAGCACATTAAATTTTAATATATCTTTCTTTCGTGTTCACGAAAGTTATTTCTTCTTGAAAAGAAATTTATTTTTACAAATATAAATAATATGTTGCACCCGTTAGGGTCGTTCTAACATATATTAGATCTATTAATATATTACATAAAAAAATCAGTTTTTTCAAGTAATAAAAAACATTTTATCTCACCCTTCCGGATGCATATACTGTATTTCAATCCATCATTTTCGTGTTGTTAAAATGTCTCCAGCTGCATTTCAAGTTCATTCTTTTTTTCACCGCACAGTTCTTTGACAATCTTTCCGCCGGATAAAATCAGTACACGCGAACAGATTGTTTTGATAAACTCAATATCATGGGTGATAACTATAACGATTTTTTTATTTTCAGCAAGCCGCTTGATTATGCGTCCTGCCTCTTGCATGCTTTTAAGATCAAGCCCGCTGGTGGGTTCATCAAAGATAAGGATGTCCTTTCCGCACAGTACACTGACCGCTACTGCAAGCCGCTGCTTTTGCCCGCCGGAAAGGGAAAGCGGATGCCTCTCTTTTAGCCGGTTAAGTGAGAGTTCCGTTAACACTTCATTGATAGCGGGATCCGGCAAATCTTTGATACCTAATCGGCATTCAGCATATACGCTGTCCGTAAAAAGCTGATGACCGACATCCTGCATCACCATATATGAACGCTCTCTCCGCATTTTTCTCGATAGGGGGTTGCCATCAAAAGATATGCTTCCCGCTGCTTCTTGTGTAAGACCGCATAGCGTACGCGCCAATGTCGTTTTCCCCGCTCCATTTTCTCCCGTTATTGCAATAATCTCTCCTCCTGTTGTAGAAAACGAAATATCTTGTAGGACGGATGTATGCCCCAATTTGACGGTAATATCTTTTACTGCAAAGGTATGCCCGCCGAAAGATACGTTTACATCGGGAGATACATTTACAGACTCAGCTTTAACATCAGCAAGATTTCTACAGCGCAATTTCATACTTTTTATCTGTACTTCAGGAAGATCAACAAATGTTTTAATATCCATATCATGAGCAATCTTTCCATTTTCCATAAAAATCACCCTATCAGCTATATCCATCAAATACCATATCCGATGTTCGGCAATGACAATAGTCTTTCCCTGTAATTTGATTTTTTTAATCAGTTCGCTCAGTTCTTTGATAGAATGATAATCCATATTAGATGAAGGTTCATCCAAGACAAATATTTCAGGCTCGGCAGCATACACTGAAGCAAACGCGATCTTTTGTTTTTCTCCTCCGGAAAGTTCAAAGATACTGCGTTCGCGCAAGTTTTGTATCTGTAAACCCTCGGTAACTTTTTCAAGGCGGCTCAGTAATTGCTCCGGAGGAAGTCCGCGGTTTTCCAAACCGAATACGATTTCACTATCAGTATCGGTATTAAAAAACTGTGTTCTTGGATTTTGAAAGACTGTACCGACGCTATCGGAAAGCTGCGCAATATCCGCTTCCGCACTGTTCATTCCATTTATAATTGCTTCTCCGGAAAATTCACCTTCAAAAAAATGGGGAATTAAACCGTTAATTAACCGAGTCAATGTTGTTTTACCGCAGCCTGAACCGCCGCAGAGCAGCACGCATTGCCCTTTCGGGATATGTAGAGATATATCATACAAATTATTTTCTTTTGTTCCCTTATAAGAGAAAGAAATATTCCGTAAAGTAATCAAGGAAGAACCGCTCCTTTTACAGTATTAAAAATGATAAGTACAACAAGACTCGAGTAAAGAATGAGCAGCAGTGTATCCCATACACGTAACCGTATGTTTTCAAGACAACTCCTCCGTTCAAGATGATCTATTCCCCGAGTAATAGCAGCCTGTGTTATCTCGTCGGATATCTTTGACGCTGACACAAGCATCGGTACATACACATATTCCATTGTTCGTACCGGATGAAAAAGCAATCCTGCAGGAGATGCCGATATGCCCCGCAAGGACATGGCATCTTTGATAAAACCCCATTCTTCCGTCATTGTCGGAAAATAGCGCAGCGTGATCGATAATGCAATGGTAAAACCTTTCGGCAGGTGTAAGCGGCTGATTGCCGCCAAGAAAGTACTTACCTTGGTTGTCCAGATGAGAAGACTGCCGAGCATAAAACACGGAATGAGTTTGCGTATGTATACGGCAAACATATAGAGAATGCCGCCTGCCGTTACCGGGAGGTGCGGCACTAGCAGCATCGGCAGTGTCAGCAAAATTATAAAGGCCGCACCGCTTTTAAATGCAAGCCGAATATGTTTTGCCTGTAAGAGCAGCAAAAAGGGGATAAATATAAAAGCACCTTCTATCAGCGTACTCTCATTCAAAAAAACCGATACACTCGTAATTGCAAGAATGAGTAATTTGGTGCGGGGATCCAAAAACATTTACACAATTCCCGCTTTTTCAAAATGTTTTTTCAGCAATTTTTTTCCGATCATTCCGCCGATTATTGCACACACAACCGTTCCCGCTATCATTGCCGGAACCACCCATCGGTTAGCACCGATTGCGTTAATGACTTCGGCAAAAGATGAAAAGTCTCCTTTTTTGCGCATAAACGCATCAAACTTAGCGGGCATTACTGCCATCGGTATATACGCCCCCATCGGTGCAAGCGCAAAAATACAATACGCCGTAAGGTTTTTCTTAAAAGATTTAAACTCCCCGAAAGATGCAATACCGTCTGCAATAAAACCGAAGATGATAAAAAAGACCGACATCATCCAAAACATTCCGGTAATAAAGAGCAACAATCCTGCTAAAATCCCCAAAATCGAAATTGCACCCCGTTTTGGAATTTTTGCGGTATATAGCATAAAAATACTGCCCGCAAACAATGCGACAATCATCGGCATAAACGGAAATGTAATCGGTGTCATCTGCGCAACACCGCCGATGATAAAAGCAGCCGCAAAATAAACAAGCGAGAAAACGCCGATAGAAATAAAATCCTTGGTCTGTAATGTGTTAATTTTTTTGTTTTTCATATCCTTCTCATACTAGCTTTAAAAGCCCCTCCCATCCTGAATTAAAGAAAACGGCGATTTCTTCTACATATCCCATCGCCTGTTTTCTTGGCATGTCATGTACGACGGTTTCAAATACTGCGGTAAAATAGGCACTTGTAATCATGTGATGAAGTTCATGGCTGATGCTCCCTTTGATTTTTCCCTTTTCCCGCAAGAGCCGATAATATATTTCGGTACGCTCCACATCAAGTTCCACCAGATCATGGATATAATTTGCGTATTTTGTGCCTTCCGCGCCGCAAAGTACCAGCTTGAATTCATCAAAACGGTCATACACATAATTTACAAAGTGCCGTAAATACTCTGTCGATAAATCTCGGCTTTCCGCCGTCCGCTCTTGAGGAATCAACTCAAAGTGTGCCTCTTGGGCCGCCTTAAATTGCTCGACCAGCCCGTCTGCCGCTTCGGAGACAAGGGCTTCAAACAAAGCCGCCTTATCCGCGTAATACCGAAAAATCGCACCGGTCGTTAAACCGGCCTTTTTTGCAATTGTGCGGACAGAGGCAGCACTGTAGCCTTTTTCCAAAAACTCACGCTTAGCCGTATCCAAAATCAATTGTTTGGTATCTTCACTTTTGCTCATAAACGAACCGCCTTCCAATAAAAATAGCAATGCTATTTTTATTTAGTATACACAATTTCTTTTTGGCTGTCAAGGATAAGTTTTTTTTAATTCTCCGTTGTTTCAGTGATGCTTTCCATATGTGCAATAGTCTGTATCTGATTGATTGTACTTGCCGTTTCCTTAATGTCGGACACAAGTTTGTTACCCATTTGTTGCACCGCGGCGGTGTTCGTATCGAATAGCTTTACAGAATCACCTATTTTGACTATGGTGTTATTAAAGAGAGTAGATAAATTAGATTGTTTGTCTTTTCTTTTTATAGATTTTATCATTGTAAAAAACATTACAATAGTAATAAGGACTGACGCTACAACCATCAAAGAGCATAAAATTCTCATAGTGTTTGTTAATTCATGAGTGGGTGTTTTTGCAATATAGAGAACAGCAGCTCCCATTGTAAAACCTGCAATCAGAATCAATGTACCGAAAAAAATAACAAGTTTATTCAAAATAGAAAAACGAGTCTTACTTCGGTGCTTTTTTAAGTTTACCATAATAAATAGGCTCCCTAGTCTAATTTAGAATATTTTGATTACGATTTATAAATAGGACACTTATAAAATATACATTTAAGATATGACTCTGTAACTGTATCATATTTCCGAATTTTTTTCTAGTGCTTAAGATAAAAAAAATAAAATTTTATCAATACATGATTACCTACATAATAGGAATTTATCTTCATTTATTTACTAAATTTCGCTTTTTTTGTATTATATAGTTCTTAGGTCATAGACCTAATAGGGAGACTCTATGAGACTTATCATCAAAAATAATTATGAAGATTGTTCAAAATGGACTGCCGATTATATCTGCAATAAAATTATCGAATTTAAACCTACAAAAGAAAAGCCCTTTGTTTTAGGACTTCCGACAGGTTCTACCCCGTTAGGTGTTTATAAGGAGCTTATAAAAAAACACAAAGAAGGTCTTTTATCCTTTAAGCATGTAGTTACCTTTAATATGGATGAATATGTAGGTTTGGAAGCCTCCCATCCTCAAAGCTATCATTATTTTATGATGGATAATTTTTTTAATCACATCGACATTGAGCCTAAAAATATTCACATCTTAAACGGAATGGCCAAAGATAAGAAAAAGGAATGTGAGGACTACGAAAAGGCTATCCGCTCTTACGGGAAAATCCATTTATTTTTAGGCGGAATAGGGGCAGACGGACACATAGCTTTTAATGAGCCATATTCCTCATTGACTTCCCGCACAAGAGAAAAAACCTTAACGCGGGATACCATCATAATGAATTCCCGCTTTTTTGAGGGAAATGAAGACCTTGTTCCAAAGACCGCCTTGACTGTAGGTATCGGCACGATTATGGATGCCGAAGAGGTTCTTATAATGGCAACAGGGCTCGCTAAGGCTGAGGCTGTTCATCAAGCCGTCGAAGGGGGGGTAAGCCATGTATGGACTGTAAGCGCTTTACAACTTCATCCTAAATCCATTATAATCTGCGATGATGCTGCAACAGATGAACTTAAAGTAAAAACCGTAAAATACTTTTTGGATATCGAAAAAGGAAAATAGAAACTAATGTATCAAGAAAACAAACACAGGCTTCAAACCATCTCATTCTTCGTATTACTTGCAGGAATGTTGATTCTTGTGGGTAAATTATTTTTGCCCTACGCAAGCGTTTTATTATGGTCGGCAGTAATTTATGTTTTGGTAAGGCCCTTATATAATAAGATACTATCCAAAATGAATAAAGAGAAAAAGACTTTCCCGATAAAAAAAAGATTGCTTGCAGGCAGTTTTGCAATAATAACGGTTCTTGTTGTGGCCGGCGTTTTGTTTTTTGTTGTGATAAAAATATTCGGGCAAGGGAAAATCCTTGTTCAAAATATTCAGAGCTTTTTAGAAAACATAAACAATGCAGAGTCCGGCTTTTCAAAAAACGATATAGCCGCAGCCGTAAACCGTTTATCTATGGGAACGGTAGATATTTCCAACCTTGATTTGCAAAAAGAATTTTTAAGTCTTTTATCTTCTTCTTCGGATAAAATATTGCGGTATGCAACAAGCCTTGTAAAAAATGCCGGTTCATTTTTTTTATCCCTTGTTTTTTTTGCCTTTGCCCTTTACTTTTTTTATGTAGACGGAGCTTATCTTTTCAGTTTGTTAAAACATGCCATTCCTATAGAGAATGAAACATCAAATAAACTTTTTTCTAAAATAGGCGAAATTACAACCAATCTTTTTAAGGGACTTTTTCTTGTTTCGTTTTATCAAGGTCTTGCATCTTTTATAGTTTATCTTATATTCGGTGTGCAAAGCGCACTCTTGCTTGCAATTCTAACCTTTTTTAGTACATTTTTACCCCTTGTCGGCTGCGGTTTAATTTGGTTTCCTGTAGGAGTCGGACTATGCTTTACGGACGGGCTTGTAAAGGGCCTTATCTTTTTGGTTGTTGCAGGGTCGATAATCAGCTTTATGGATAACTTTCTACGCCCATTCTTCTTAAAAGACAGAATAAAGATACATCCTCTTTTAATCTTTTTTTCAATGCTGGGCGGAGTCAGTATGTTTTCATTTGACGGCATTATTTTGGGGCCGATGATTGTAATCTTATTTTTTACGATTTTAGATATGGCTTTGGATATAGAAGAAAAAAAAGAAAATGATGAATACAGTTTTGAGCATTTAGTGCAAGGAGAAAATTTATGATAACGGAAAAAACTATTTTGCCTCATAAGGCCTTGTTTAATGAAAACGGAGATATAGAAACTCACAAGCGTAAAATGATTGGCGGAAACACCACCAACCTAAACGATTTTAACAATATGAAGTATTCTTGGGCAAGTGATTGGTACCGGCAGGCTATGAATAATTTTTGGATACCCGAAGAAATAAATATGACCACCGATGTTCAGGACTACCGAAAACTATCGGCTCCCGAAAAAACGGCCTATGATAAAATTCTTTCTTTTTTAATTTTTTTGGATAGTATTCAAACAGCAAACCTTCCCAATGTCGGCCAATATGTAACAGCCAATGAGGTAAACCTATGCCTTACCATTCAAGCCTTTCAAGAAGCCGTTCACTCGCAAAGCTACAGTTATATGCTAGACACAATTTGCTCTCCCGAAGAACGAACTGAAATCTTATATCAATGGAAAGATGATGAACATCTTTTACGCAGAAACAAATTTATCGGCGATTTATACAACGAATTTCAAACAGATAAGAGTGCTCTTGCCTTTTTAAAGGTCTGCGTTGCAAACTATATTTTGGAAGGCGTCTATTTTTATTCAGGTTTTATGTTCTTTTATAATTTGGGAAGAAACAATAAGATGCCCGGTTCTGTTCAGGAAATCCGTTATATCAACCGAGATGAAAATACACATCTCTGGCTTTTCCGCTCGATGATACAGGAACTTCAAAAAGAAGAACCGCAGCTATTTACTCCGCAAAATGTAGAACTTTTTAGAGCCATGATAAAGGAAGGCTGTGAACAAGAAATAGCTTGGGGAAATTATGTTATAGGAAACGATATTCCCGGGCTTAACAGTCAGATGATTACCGACTATATTCAATATTTGGGAAACCTCAGATGCGAAAACCTAGGCTTTGCACCCATTTATGAAGGGCACAGGGAAGAACCTCAATCTATGAGCTGGGTCAGCCAGTACAGCAATGCGAATCTGATTAAGACCGACTTCTTTGAAGCCAAGTCCACCGCCTATGCAAAATCATCGGCGATGATAGATGACTTATAAATACAGGTATTGTTTATGGAAACTAAAATGAAACCCAAATCAAAAACAACAAAATCTTTGCGAGTAAGGATAGCTTTAATTGTAGTTGTATTGGTTGCTCTGCCGGCTTTTTTGGTGGGCTTGACCACTTATTTTATTACTCTAAATCAAACTCGTCTCACTTACGAAAAACAGACACAAGAGTTTATAGATAGTGCCGATCTATATATCGATAACTTAATCGGCAGCTTAAAGGAGCTGAATACGGCTCTTTCAAATATCGATCTTATAAAAAATTTAGATGGAAACATTACGTCTTATGTAAATTTAAAAGCCGATACTGCAAACGGTAAGGTCGCTATGAACCCTTCTGCTTTTGATTCTAACGAAAAAGAACTTTATAATCTTATAAAATCTTTTCAGGAATCTTTTTCATCTATAATATATGTTACCCTTGCTTCAGAGAGCGACGGCGGAATTTTAATGTGTCCGCCTAAAGAAAGAAGTCCCGGGTATGATGCCCGAACCCGCGGCTGGTATAAAGATTGTATACAAAGCCCAAACAATCAGATTCTTTCCGATTTATATATTTCGTCTGACAATGAGGTATCGATTGAAATTACAAACAAGATAATAAAAAACGGGAAAACGCAGGGTGTAGTTTCGACTTCAGTAGACCTTTCATATATTCAAAAAATTATTCAAGAAAAAAATATAAGCAAAACAGGGCACACTATAATTATCGACAAGAAAGGACGTATAGTCGGACACAGCGGGCAAAAAGAAGCGATAGGAAAATCTATAGAAACTTTGGGTAAGGAATATGAATCTCTTTTGCAATCCGGCAGCATGGAATTTACAAAACAATCTATTGAAAATAAAATTTATTATTCCAAACTGGCACATTCAAAAAATGAAGATTTAGGCTGGACATATATTTATACGATTGAATCTTCTGAATATGAAGCTGTAGGAAAAAAAGTTTTGGTAAATCTCGGATTAATGCTTGCCGGAGTTTTTCTTTTAACTCTTCCGATAAGCTATCTCACTTCCGGAAAAATAATAAAAATGCTAAAAAAAATATCTGAAGCCTTACACAAAATAGGAGAAAACGATCTTTTAGTTTCAATTCCGGTTTTAGCTTCAGGTGAAATAGGCGAAATAATAATTCTTCTAAATGAAACCGTTAAAAAATTAGGTAATTCGATTAGAACAGTTGCAGAAAATACGCATAATATGAGTGAAGTTGAAAATAGTTTTGCGGCAAGTATAAGCGAGGCAGCGAGTGCCGTTGAAGAAATAACGGCAAATATACAAAGTGTTAATAAGCAAACTGGAACACAAGGGTCAAGTGTAAGTGCAGCCTTATCAAGTGTCGAGCAGATTATGAAACGCATACAAGAGCTTAATAGCAGTATTGAGCTTCAATCTTCCAGTGTAGTTCAATCTTCTTCAGCAATTGAACAAATGGTTGCAAATATAGATTCAATTACGCAAACACTGGAGAAAACGGATGATGTTATTGTAAATCTTGTCGGTGCAACAGCCGATGGAAAAGACAGCCTTATAACATCAAATAGTGTAACAAAAAAAATTGCGGAAGAATCGGGCGGATTGCTGGAGGCTTCTTCCGTAATAGAACATATAGCAAGTCAAACAAACTTATTGGCTATGAACGCAGCGATTGAGGCCGCCCATGCCGGTGAAGCCGGAAAAGGCTTTGCCGTTGTTGCAGATGAAATAAGAAAATTAGCTGAAGAATCCAGTGCACAGGGTAAGACAATTACAGAAACATTAAAAGCTCTCGGAACCGAAATTGAAAGTCTGTCTGATTCTTCACATATTGCAGAAGAAAAATTTAACATTATATTCAATTTAGCAGAGCAAGTTAAAGCTATGAGTTCTACCTTGACCATGGCGATGAAAGAACAGTCAAATGGAAGCAGTGAAGTTTTAAATGCCATAAAAAATATTAATTCGGTAACGAGTGAAGTAAAAGCCGATGCAGCCGAAATGCTTACCGCCGGAAAAAATATTTCAGGTGATATGGAAAGACTGGATAACCTCACACAGTTTATTACGCAAAGTATGAATGAAATGGCTGTAGGAGCTGTTCAAATGACCAATACTGTGCAAAAAGTAAACGAAATGACACAAGAAAATAAAATGAGTATTAAAAATTTAACAAACGAAGTAAATAAATTTAAAGTATAGAATTTTTATTTTTAAGTTAAATCTCACAAGACAGCCGAAATAAAGGCAGCCTTGTGAGATAGAAACAACTTATGCGCTCAATGGTTTATCTTTAGGGCTTAAATCTTTTTTAAAAAGTTTAATCACTATAAATGCAGATAAAACCGTAACCAGTGTGTCTATTATCGGGCTTGAAATCCAAACTCCCC
>CALINC010000027.1 GCA_938045195.1 uncultured Treponema sp. | reverse complement strand
CGACTGCAACCACCTTATGAGAACATACAATGCGAAACATTGAGCATTGTACCTCAACGCTCTGCGTCGAGGTTGTTGATTTGAAATACTTTTTTATCTATAAAACAATAGTTTTTATCTTGCTTTTATTTTATAGATAGTGTATACTACAAGCAAAAGTCGGGAGGCTTACTATGTATGATGTAGTTATTTTAGGCGGAGGACCGGGCGGCTATGCTGCCGCAATAAAAGCCGGCAGAGCAGGTTTAAAAACCGCTCTTATAGAAAAAGATAGACTTGGAGGAACATGCCTTAACCGAGGTTGTATTCCAACAAAATATTTTCTTCACACGGCAGAAGTGTTCGGCAGCTTTGCGAAAAACGATTTAGGGCTTTCAGGTGAAAATTTGCGGTATGATATCCGCTCTATGTATGAAAAAAAGAATGCCGTTGTAGAAAAACTGGTCGGCGGTATCGAAAAACTTATCGAAAATGCCGGCGTGGAATTTTTCCGCGGCGAAGGCAAAATTACTTCCAAATCTTCAGTAGAAGTAAACGGACAAAATCTTGAATTTAAAAATTTGATTATTGCAACAGGATCTTCCGTTTTTGCTCCGCCCATAGCCGGAATTGAAACGGCTTTAACTTCGGATTCCATTTTAGGGGATAGCCCTATTGATTTTAAAAGCGTTATTATAATCGGCGGAGGCGTTATCGGCATCGAATTTGCCACGATGTATGCAAAGTTAGGCAAGGAAGTAACTGTTGTAGAACTTGAAAAAACAATTCTTCCGCCCTTTGATAGAGACTTGGCAATGCAGCAGGCCCTTGTACTAAAAAAACAAGGCGTTAAAATTATAAACGGTGCTATGGTTACAAAAATTGAAAAAACGGGCTGCACGTTCACTTTAAAGGAAAAAGAAGAGACTATCACTGCCGATGCCGTAATTGTTTGTATCGGGCGTATTGCTGAAATTAAAAATATCGGATTGGAAAATGCCGGTATTGAATTCGATAAGCGCGGAATTATTACCGACAACCGTATGCAAACCAATGTATCAGGCATATTTGCAATAGGAGATGCTGTAAAGGGGAACGTAATGCTTGCGCATAATGCCGAAAACCAAGGAGCGTTAGTCGTAGAAAATATTGTTTCCGGCGGTAAAAAAGAAAAACTTGAAATTATTCCGTCTTGCGTATATTGTTCGCCCGAAATTGCCGCTGTCGGTTTGTCCGAAAAAGAAGCGGAAGTCAAAGGGATAACCGTAAAGATAGGAAAAGTGCCGATGGGCTCCAACGGAAAGTCGGTTTTGTCCGGCTATGAAACCGGTTTTATCAAAGTTCTTTTTGATGAAGAAGATCGTCTTGCAGGCTGCCAAATGATGTGCGATTCCGCTACCGATATGATAGGAGCTATCGGAACCCTTGTTATAAATAGGGCAAAACGGGAGAATATCCTCAAATCAATGTATCCCCATCCGACTGTTGTCGAGGCATTTTATGAAGCTGTCGAAGATGTGGAAAAATCGGCAACGCATATAATTTATAAAAAATAATGAAACCTATATATTTTAAGGAGAATGAACAATGAAAAGAACACCTTATTATGAAACTTTGCTCGCTAAGGGAGGAAAGTTTGTCGAGTTCGGCGGATATGAAATGCCTATTCAGTTTGCCGGAATTATAAAAGAACACCTTGCCGTCAGAAACAATGTCGGAATTTTTGATGTTTCGCACATGGGAGAATTCTATATTGAAGGCGGCAATGCGGAAGCGGCGGTTAATCATCTGATTGCGAATGATATCCGCGGTATGGCTGACGGCGACATACGCTATACCCTTATGTGCAATGAAAAAGGCGGAATTGTGGACGACCTTTTGGTTTATCGCTATAATCAAAAAAAATTCCTCTTGGTTGTAAATGCGGGAAATCACGACAAGGACTACGATTGGGTAAAAGCTCACTTGGATAAAAGCGTTACCTTTACCGACCGCTCGGCAGAAATTGCACAGCTTGCAATTCAAGGTCCGAACGCAGAAAAAGTTGTACGAAAAGTCATCGCCGCAAAAGATATGCCCGAAAAATATTACACCTTTAAAACCTTTGAATGCCCGAAAGGTGAGGTAATCGTTTCGCAGACCGGCTACACCGGCGAAGACGGTTACGAAATTTACTGCCCTAAAGACTGGGCTATAGAGCTGTTCAATCAAGTAATGAAAGCCGGTGAGGAATTTGCGATAGAGCTTTGCGGATTAGGCTGCCGCGACACGCTCCGTCTCGAAGCGGGAATGCCTTTGTACGGTCATGAAATGAACGAAGAAACTTTAGCAACCGAGCTTACCTTAAAGCCCTTTATCAAACTTGAAAAAGAAGAATTTATCGGTAAAGATGCTTTGGAAAAAAACGAAGCTAAAAAAATCCGAAAGGGCTTTAAAATGATTGATAGAGGCATTGCCCGCGACCATGACAAAGTTTTCTTAGGTGACAAAGAAATCGGTGTTGTTACTACGGGAACGTCTTCACCTTGCTTAAAAGTCGGTATCGGTCATATCCGAATCGACAGGGGCATTAAAGATGAAGAAATCCTCATTGAAGTACGCGGCAAAAAACTAAAAGCCAAAATCGTCCCGACAAGCTTTTTAAAAGAAATTAAAAATAGCGGGAAATGATAAATTTTAATTAAGAATGCTGGATTATAAGAGGAACGGTAATTACCGGTACGCTTCCCGGTAACCTACTAACGGGGAGCCATCCATTCCTCTTGAGAAGTTGATTTTTTCGGAGTTTTTAATAAAAAACTTACATTAATAAATTAGGAGTTATTTATGGAAATTAGAGAAGATGTAAAGTACCTTGAAACACACGAATGGTACAAAAAAGACGGTTCAACCGGAATTATGGGAATCAGCGATTATGCGCAAAGCGAAATGGGCGATGTTGTTTTTGTTGAACTTCCGGAAGTCGGAGATGAAGTAGTTGCCGATAAAGAATGTGCTACAGTTGAATCTGTAAAAGCTGTTTTTGAAATTATCAGCCCTGTAACCGGAAAAGTTACGGCTGTCAACGAGGAGCTTTTAGATTCTCCTGAAAAAATCAATGCCGATGCTTTCGGTTCTTGGTTTATAAAAGTAGAAGTTACTTCGGAATCTTCAAAACTTATGGATGCAGCTGCATATAAAAATTGCTGCAAGTAAAAACTTGGAAGACTATGGGTAAACAGTTCGG
Source organism: uncultured Treponema sp. (assembly GCA_938045195.1). Taxonomy (GTDB): domain Bacteria; phylum Spirochaetota; class Spirochaetia; order Treponematales; family Treponemataceae; genus Treponema_B. Next base: position 8,989 of record CALINC010000027.1, on the reverse strand, counting down.
CTCAAATGGTGCCTTACTGTTTATCTGCCGAGTTTGCCTTGCGGCAAACATCATTATTGTATGCGGTTTGTTACAAACCGCATGAAAAAACTTTTTTCGGGATTTGAAAATCCCTGCAAAAAGTTTTTATGAAAGTGTATGCGGTTTTGCAAAAACAAAACCGCTTTATTGGAGGTAATATGTCTAATTATATTCCTCACTCACCTGAGGAAACAAAAGAAATGCTTGATTATATCGGCGTTAAGTCGATAGATGAACTTTACGGTTTTAAACCGGAGGTTGCAAATATCGGAGAGGGAAAAACTCAAGCCGAAGTTGAAAAATTTTTTCAAAATCTAAGCTCTGAAAATAAGGTTTTTAAATCAATATTGCGCGGTGCAGGTGCCTATAATCATTATGCCCCTGCAGCAGTCAGACACATGGCAAGCCGCGAAGAATTCCTTACCGCATATACGCCGTATCAGCCTGAAATGAATCAAGGCGAATTGCAGGCGGGCTTTGAATATCAGTCTATGATCTGCGAACTTACCGGTATGGATATTTCCAATGCCAGCGTTTATGACGGGGGTACCGCCGTAGCCGATGCGATTGTTATGTCTTTGGGACGCAAGCAGACAAAAGTGCTTATTTCGGAATGCGTCGAACCGAGTTCCGTAGAAATCGCAAAAACATACTTAAGGCATTCCGGCGTTGAATTCGTTATGATTCCGAAAGACGGATATAAAACCGATATTTCCAAAATTGCAAGTCTTATGGATGACGGCGTTGCGGCGGTTATTATGCAGCAGCCCAACCGTTACGGCACAATCGAAGACTGCGAAGCTGTCGGAAAAATTGTTGCAGGTACAAAAGTGCAATTTGTTATGAGCTGCAATCCAACGTCGCTGGCAATTTTAAAAACGCCGAGAGAATGCGGCGCAACCATCGCACTTGGAGAAGGACAGGCTTTAGGGCTTCCGCTTGGTGCAGGCGGTCCCTACTTAGGCTATCTCGCAACCGTCGAAGCTAATATGCGCAAAATTCCGGGCAGAATTATCGGACAGTCCGTTGACCATGCAGGGCGAAGAGCCTTTGTTTTAACGCTGCAAGCCCGCGAACAGCACATACGCCGCGAAAAAGCGAGTTCCAGTATCTGTTCCAATCAGGCTTTGTGTGCTTTAAGAGCTTCTATGTATATGGCGGCTTACGGCAAAGAAGGCTTAAAAACCGTTGCAAAAGCCTCGCTCAGTAATGCCCATTATTTTGCAGGCGAACTTAAAAAAATCGGTTTAACAGTAAAAAATAACGGCGAATTTTTCCATGAATTCATAACAAGTACAAACGGAAAAGCAGACCAAATTCTTTCCGCTCTTGAAAAGAATAATATTTTGGGCGGATTAAAACTTTGCGAAGACTGTATTCTTTGGTGTACAACAGACGCAGTTTCAAAATGCGAGTTAGATGAAGCCGTTAAAATAATCAAGGAGGCATTATAATGAGCAATTTGATTTTTGAAAAATCCGTAAAAGGACATAAATTTGCAGAAGCAAAAATTACCGTACCCGAATACTCTCTTGATTCAAAATATCTTCGAGCCGAAGATGCAAAATTACCTGAAGTTTCGGAGCTTGAATTTGTGCGCCATTATATGGAATTGAGCCGCAACACGCATGGCGTTGATAACGGGTTTTATCCTCTCGGCTCATGCACGATGAAGTACAATCCCAAAATTAATGAAGAAGTTGCATCGCTTCCCAATTTTACAAACATTCACCCCTTACAGCCTGAAAATACGATGAAAGGCTGTGTGCAGGTTATGGGCGATCTCGGAAGCAAACTCGGCAAAATTACCGGAATGGACGCTTTTTCGTTACAGCCATCCGCCGGTGCACACGGAGAATTTACGGCCCTTTTGGTTATCCGCGCTTATCATGAAAAGAACGGTCATACCGGCAGAAATAAGATTTTAGTCCCAGATTCGGCACATGGCACAAACCCTGCCAGTGCTGCAATGGTCGGCTGTGAAATCGTTAATATTCCTTCCGATAAAGACGGAAATGTCGATATTGAAGCCCTAAAGAAAACAGTCGGTGAAGACACGGCAGCTTTAATGCTTACAAACCCGAACACGCTTGGGCTTTTTGAAACACATATTAAAGAAATTGCCGACATCGTTCATAAAGCGGGCGGGCTTTTGTACTATGACGGTGCAAATCTCAACGCAATTATGGGACGGCTTCGACCGGGTGATATGGGCTATGACATTGTTCACTTGAATTTGCATAAAACCTTTTCAACACCGCACGGCGGCGGCGGACCCGGAAGCGGCCCTATCGGCTGTAAAAAATTCCTTGAAGCCTTTTTGCCCTCACCTGTTGTTGTAGGTTCGGACGGAAATTATAAACTAGATTTTAACCGTCCCGACAGCATCGGCAGGGTTAGAAACTTCTACGGAAATTTCTTAGTATATCTGCGAGCCTATGCGTATATTCTGACACTCGGCAGCGAAGGTATTAAAGATAGCTCCGGTTATGCCGTCTTAAATGCAAATTATCTTAAAAAGAAACTTGAAAAAGAATATGAAGTTGCTTTCAATAGAACTTGTATGCATGAGTTTGTTCTTACGCTTGATAAGATTAAGGCAGAAACCGGCGTAAGTGCTTTAGACATTGCGAAAGGCTTAATCGATGACGGTATTCATCCGCCGACGATGTACTTCCCGCTGATTGTACACGAAGCTCTGATGTTCGAGCCGACCGAAACGGAAAGCAAATCTACATTAGACTTTACGGCAGATGTGATGATTAAGCTCAAAAAAGAGGCTTATTCCAATCCTGCCAAGCTGCATGAATATCCGTACACCAAACCGATTAACCGTGTTGATGAAACAAAGGCAGCACGTGAACCGATATTGAAGTATAAGGCGTAAATATTTTAGCGGGAGAAGTAAACTTTTATCTTGAAAAGTTCGCTTCTCCTGCTGCTCTTTCCAAAAAAGACGCTCAGGCACCTACGCAAGGACTTGCTCTAAGGTACCGCTTACGGCAAGATTTGTTGATTTTATAAAAAAATATAAAAAAGGCATTAAAGTATTCCAGTTGGTGAGCCTAAATACTTTATTCGTGCTGAGGGTTTAATACCCCGACGCTCTGCGTCGGGGTTGTTGATTTTTTAAGATAAGATTACCACCTAAAGTGGGCAAACGCTTTATTGGCTTCAGCCATTCTGTGGACTTCTTCTTTCTTTTTGAAAGCCGTTCCGGTATTATTGTAAGCATCAATAAGCTCGGCTGCTAAACGCTCTGCCATTTCGTGTCCGCTGCGTTTTCGTGCGGCACCGATAAGCCAGCGCATTGCAAGAGCTTCTCTGCGGCCTTCTGGAATATCCATAGGCACTTGATATGTAGCACCGCCTACACGTCTTGATTTTACTTCAACAACAGGCTTTACATTATCCAAAGCCTTAGAAAAAACAGCCAAAGGCTCTTCGCCGGTTTTTTCTTTAATTTTGTCAAAGGAATCATACATAATCTTTGTTGTGATGCTCTTTTTTCCTGAAAGCATCATTCTTCCGATAAATTTAGTTACAACAACACTGTTGTACTTGCTGTCAGGTGCAGCGGGTCTTCTTGCAACAACCTTTCCTCTACCCATTTTTCACCCCCTACGCCTTAGGTTTCTTTGCGCCGTACTTTGAGCGGCCTCGTTTTCTGTCTTCTACACCAAGTGCATCTTTTGTTCCTCGAACAATGTGATAGCGCACGCCGGGGAGATCCTTAACACGTCCGCCTCTTACGAGAACAACGGAGTGCTCTTGAAGGTTGTGTCCGATACCGGGGATATAGGCGGTAACTTCAATACCATTGCTCAAGCGGACTCTGGCAATTTTTCTCAAAGCGGAATTCGGTTTCTTGGGCGTAACCGTTTTTACGCCTGTACAAACACCTCGTTTTTGAGGGCAAGACTGCAATGCCGGGCTTTTTGTCCTATTTGCGGCAGTTTTGCGTCCATTTTTGATCAACTGATTTATTGTAGGCATAAGCCTTAACTCCTTAATTATCCGTCAGCACTACGGAATATAATACGTGAGTTTGTATTATACAATAAATTTGAATACCGTGTCAACTGAAATATAAAAAAATATCGCTAAAAACAGAAAGTATAAGTTTAAAATACATAATTTTCAAAAACAAGCCGCACAATTTTAAATCGTTCATAAAAATAATTTAATTCCGCTTCAGCATATAAATTTTTTTGAACTTCAAATTCATAAGAACTTATTTTCGCAAGTTCATAAAAATTAGTACTTATATCGAGATACTTTTTTTGTAAATTAAACGAATCTTTTGAAGTCTGCAAGATTTTTTCAGCGGCTTCAAGATTCAGTTTTTTTTGTTTTTCGTCTTCTATAGTTTGCCTTGCAATTTTTTCTGCTTGAATTTTATTGATTAATTTTGCAAGTCTGAAATTTTTATCGATACGGTACCCCTCATACCACGGCGCAAGGTTTATTTTGATTGATGCCGTAACATTCCATTTTAACTGAGGAGAATTTTTCCAATAATTTTTTATTGAAGAAACGAATGTTTTTTCTACATCCTCTTTCGGAATAATATCAAAGCCGCAAGAAAGTAAAATTTTCGGAATTTTTTCATGTATTTTTTTTACCTGTTCCATCCACGCAATCTCGTTTTTTAGCTTTGCCGTTTCATCTTTAATTACGGATTTTTTCTTTAAGCGTTCGGCAAATTCTTCCAAAAATATAAGCCACTCGTTCAAAGATCCGTTGATTTCGGTTATTGTGAGTCCCATACCCAAAATTTCAGCAGTTATTTTTTCATATTCATTTTTTAACGATAAAAAATTTATTTCGGTTTGCTGCCGTTTTTTTTCAAATTCAAACATCTCCATCGCAGATAATTTACCCTGCTTAAAAAGAACTTCGTTTTTTTCACTTTCTTGATCTAATAATTTTTTTACATTTTGTAAAAGTTCCATACGCATCTTTATAAATTTTTCCGAGGTCAAAATCGAAACGGTTTTTATCATTAACATTTTTCTGTTTGTTTTAACTTCCAACTCCAAAAGCTCGTTTTTCTTTTTGCCTGTTTTTACCTCTTGCCGAACAAAATCTCCGGTCATTGAAGGAGCCGTTATCCATAACGGAATGCTTATATTTGCGCCGGAAGAAAAATTATAAGAAAATTCTTTCGGAGTATCAAAAAAAATTGAGTGTCCTTGTTTGCCGTATATATCCGCAGTTATACCCAACGGAATATTTTGGCGAATGCCCGCAACAGAGGAAACTTGAAATGAATAATATTTTTTAACGCTTTCGATGCCTGCCCCGCCTGAATTTAAATCGATATACGGAGCCGGCAGCCATTTTGCCGTTTCATAAAATAAATTGCGTTTTTCCAAATTATATGCAAGTTTTAACCGCTTATAATCGGGATTTTTTTCGAGAACGGCATTCATCCATACGATAAATTCATCTTCATTAGTTTCAGTATTTCCCAAACTAAAACAAGAAATACAACAGCACATTAATAAAATAATGATAATACATCTATTTTTTTTCATTTTAATTCCAACCTTTTTAAAATAAATGAAAGAATAGAATTCGTATCAGTAATGATAGATGCTTCTATATCCAACCCGATTTTAAGATTATGAATATTGCCGTTTTTATCCGTGAGGAATTTTTTATCAATATGTACCAAGGCTACATATTCGTTTGTTTTATTTCCGGAATACAAAATATCAGGCAAAATAGTTTTTATATTCCCTTGGGCACTTCCGAATTCGTAATGCGGAAATGCAGGAAACTTTAATTTGACTTTCATATTTTCTTGAATTAAACCGGAATGAGAAGCAGGAATATGGAGAACCGCCATGATATTATCATTTCCGTTGGGAATAATTTTTGCAACATCTTGCCCCGTAAAAATATTATCACCGCAATTCAATGATGAAAGTTCTTGAACATCCCCTTCAATTGCGGCGCAGATTGTAAGCTGTTTTATTTCTTCTTTAATTTTAGATAAAGAAGTTTGAAGACTTTCTTTTTGAGTTTGAAAATTTTCGCGTTCCGAATAAAGAGAATGTAAAAAAGAATTTATATATTGCATTAAATCGCTTTGACTTTTTTCCAGATTCAAAGTAAGCATTTTTATTTTATATTCGCTAACCGAAAACTGCGGTAAAGATTTTTCTTCTTTAAGTTTCTCTGAATTCAATTCAACATACTTTTCCAAATTATGTTTTACTGAAAAATAATTTTCTATTTGTTTATATGCAACGCTTCGATTACGCGGAACACAAATAGTATTTTCGTTGATACTTTTTAAACAAAAATCAATATCCTTAATTTTTTTGTTTATCTTTTTTAATTGTTCTTCGATATGTAATTTTTCGGTTTTAAAAATAGAATCATCTAAAACCAAAAGTGTGTCTCCAACAGAAACTTTTTGCCCGTGTTTAAAATTTATTTCTTTTATTTTTCCGTTTACCGTGCTTTTTACAAAAGAAATATTTTCTTCAGGACGTATAAGGCCTTTGGCTTTCACAACAGTTTCTCTTTTTCCAATTATTAACCAAATTCCCGCAAAAAAAACGAGAATACAAGTTATAAAAATAACGGAATGAAAAAATCCGGATTTATTTTCTTGTAATAATTCATTTGTATAAGTCAAATCTTCTACATAGAGAACAGATTTCATGCCGCCGCTTCCTCCTCTCCGATAAAATTATTTTGAGTTGCCCACAATTTGGAATACGCACCGTCTTTTTCAAGTAAATCTGCATGACTGCCTGCTTCTACAATTTCTCCGTTTTTTAAAACAAATATTTTATCGCATTCCGTAATTGTGGAAAGTCTGTGAGCGATTATTATGGTTGTTCTTCCTGCGCTTATTTCATTTAAAGTTTTCATTACTGCGTTTTCTGAAATACTGTCAAGCCCGGCAGTTGCTTCATCTAAAATTAAAAAAGCAGGATTTCGCAAAAGAATTCTGGCAATAGCAATACGCTGCCTTTCACCGCCTGAGAGCGTTGCTCCGTGTTCGCCTACAAAAGTGTTATACCGATCTGGTAATGCTTCAATAAAAGATGATGCTTCCGCTGCCCGTGCGGCTGCAATAGTTCTTTGTAAATCATTATTTGATGTTCCCCAATTTATATTTTCTTCGATTGTTCCTGAAAATAAAAGAATTTCTTGCGGTACGTATCCGATTTGCTTTCTAAAAGAATCGGTTTTTACATCTTGTAAATTCACTCCGTCTATAAAAATATCTCCCTCCTGAGGTTTATAAAACTTCATTAAAAGTTTTGCAAGAGTTGTTTTGCCCGAACCGGAAGAACCGACAAATGCAACTTTTTCACCGGGGTTAATTTCTAAATTAATATTATGCAATTTTTTTATGCCTGCATCATAACCGAACGATACATTTTTAATTTCAATTTTACCGTCAATTCCGTCAAGTTCAATAGAACCTTTATCAATATCAGCTTCACAATCTTCATCAAAAATTTCAGAAAGCCTTTCTGCAGCAATATATGCTTCTTGCAATTGAGGCTGAAGCGTTAATAACCTTGAAAGCGGTTCTAAAAAATATCCCGAAAGAACGACAAATGAAATTAATTGCCCCAACGACATTTTTCCGTTTAAAATATTTAAACTTCCAAGCCAATAAATTGCAAGCGTCCCGCAGCTGCTTATAAAATTTTGCAAACTATTTTCAAAATTGGCAAACGACCCTAAATTAATTCCATGACGGATTGCATTGACAATTTTAAATTCTGCCTGTTCGATTGCAGTATCTTCGGCAGCAAGAGCTTTAATAGTGGATATTCCGTTAAGACTTTCTACAATGCATGAATGTTTCTCTGCTTCGGCAACAGCCCGCCGGCGAATTTTATTTTGATACGGTTTTGCATAAAGCCATACAATTACGGCACTTATAACAACCGGAATTATTGCCGCTGCAATAAGATTTGAGCCGAGCGAGATTAAAAATATTCCTCCGAAAATAAGCATAAGAGAATCCAATACAACAGTAAGAGCAGTCGCTGAAATAACTTGACGAATTGTATTTGCATCATTCATACGGGCAAGAATTTCGCCGGTTTTTCTACCGGTAAAAAATCTAGTCGGTAAATGCACAACATGTTCAAAATATTTATGTATGAGCATAGCATCTATTTTAAAACTCATAACCGTCAAAAGCTGATTTCGTGCAAGCCCTAACAATGCCCTAAAAATTATAACTGCAAGAAATCCTATTGAAAATGTTCTAAGCGATTGTTCCAATCCCGAATATAAAACTTCATCAATTAAAAACCTAAAATAAAATGCGCTTAATATTCCTAAAAAAGATAAAATGATGCTTGCAAAAATAATTTCGGCACAAACTTTTTTATGTGTTTTTAATAGCGGAAAGAATCTTGCAAATCCCGAACTTGAGGATTTTTGTTTTGAAAAATCAGCAGCCGGTAAAATTATAAAAAATACACCCGTCCAATTTTTCTTAAAATCATGCAGCGAAAGTTTTTTGTTTTCATAAAAAGAATCGGAAGTATAAACAAATTCAGTATCGGCTTTCCGAACGACAATATATTTGTTTCCTTTTTCCGTAACCAGATGAGCGATAAAAGGGTATGGAATATTTTTAGGGATTTCTTTTGAATCGGTAACCGCTCCCCGGCAAGACAAACCCATTGATTCTGCCGCTTTAATAAGCTGCAGACCTGAAACACCGTCCGGACAGTTTTGCAGTAAGCGTTTTATTTTATGTACATCAATTTCTTTGCCGTAATGTTTTGCAAGCATTACAAGACATGCAGCACAGCCGTCAGTTTCCGGGTTTTGTAAAATCGTATTTGTTTTCATAAACACCTCTCTACAGGTGTTATATGCCTTTTTTAATATAATTACTAAAAAATAAAAAGAATATCGTTTTTTATTCGTGCGGAGGGTTTAATACCCTGTTGCTGCGCAACGTACGCTCTGC
>CALINC010000026.1 GCA_938045195.1 uncultured Treponema sp. | reverse complement strand
TATCCGAGCTAAAGACAAAAAAACTTATTTTAATGATTACACATCGATCCTCCTATGATAAAATAGCCGATGGGGTGTTTACTCTAAATCAATATTAACTATAAAACATTATTCAAGATAGACTATCGTTTTTCCGCTTCCACCTTCTTCCGGTTTTGCAAATCTAAAACTTTTAATACAAGATTGTTGTTTTAAAAATTCATGTGTTAAATGCTGTAGTATACCGTCTCCTTTTCCGTGAATAATTGCAAATTCACCAATACCATGCACTAATGCCAAATCCATTTGCGTGCGTAATGCTTTTTTCGCTTCTTCACCGCGCATTCCTAATAAACGAAGTTCAAATGATGGGCTTGCCGGATTTGAATTGGAATCGGCAATTAAAGTTACAATAGGCTTTGAAAGTTTTATTTCCGTTTGGTTTTCACAAATTTCAATATCGTTTTCGTTGATTGTAATTTTTAAATTATCTATTGCAACGAGCCATTTGCCTTTTTTTTCTTCCCGTATAATTTCACCGGTACGTTTACAGCTTTTAATATAAACTTTTGTTCCCGCTTTAATTTGATAACTGTGTTTTTTTTCTTTTGAAGAATTTGTTTGTAAAACGCTTTTGTGCGTTTGTTCCGGTTTAAGTTGTTCATTCTTCAATGCAGAATGCTCTGCATCAAGTTCCGTTTTAAAATCTTCAATCCATTTTTTTACACTTAAAGTTTTTTCTCTGCTAAGTTCCCCCTCTCGTATTTCCCGCACTAAATTTTCTAAGCCTTTTCTTTTTTCTTCAAAAAATATATCAAGTCTTTTTATTCCATCTTTACGTAATTCCAATTCTTTTTGTTTTAATTGCAGTTCTTTTAAATCTGAACGTCTTATTTTTTCGCGCAAGCGTTGCTCTTCTTCTTTTTTTTGTGTTTCAAATTCATTTAAATCTTCATGTTTTTGAATAAGTCCTTTAATTAGATTTGAAACATCTGCGCGGTTATTTCCCAGATAATTGCGTGCATTTTGAATTATGTTTTTAGGTAAGCCGTTACGTTCGGCAATATCGACGGCATGACTTTCTCCCGGAACTCCCATAAGAATTTTATATGTAGGGCTTAAAGTATTTTCATTAAATTCTACGGAAGCATTTACGCAGGAATGTTTTCCGTAACCGTAATTTTTTAATGCACCATGATGAGTTGTTACAAAAACAAAAGATTTTTTTTGGAGAAGTTCATCAAGGATAGCCATAGCTATTGCACAGCCTTCTTGCGGGTCGGTTCCGCTTCCGAGTTCATCCAATACAATTAAACTCTTCTCCGAAACCGAGCCGATAATTCTTGCAATGTTTTTCATGTGGGCGGAAAAAGTTGAAAGAGATTGATCTAATGATTGTTCGTCTCCTATATCACAGGCAATAAAATCAAAGTAGGGTAGGCGGGTATATATTCCTGCCGGAACAGGCCAACCTGTTTGATTGATAATTGCAAATAAGGCTGCCGTTTTTAGGCTTACCGTTTTTCCGCCTGTATTAGGTCCTGTGATAATTAAAATGCGGTCGTCTTTTAAAAGTTTTAAATCTATTGGTACCGCATTTTTTCCTAAAAGAGGATGTCTCGCTTGGTGAAGATAGAATGCAGTATCGCCTGTAGGGGGCGGCGCAAATACGCAGTAGGCTGCATGAGCCCAATGTGCTGCGGCAGAAATACAATCCAATTTTATAATTGCATCGCAATCGGTTTTGATTATTTCTATATGTTCTGCAATTTTAGCTGTTAATTCAGTTAATAGCCGCAACAATTCCCGTTCGTATTCTGCATGAGCTGCAAGTAAATCATTATTTTTTACAACAATAGTTTCAGGTTCAAGATAAAAAGTTTGTCCCGATTGCGAATACTCATGAATTATTCCCGGTATTCTCCCTTTAAAATTGGAACGCACCGCAATAACCTGCCTTCCATCTTTTACAGTAGGTAAATTTGATTGCAGCATTGAACGGGTATAATCGTCGGTAAAAAACTTGTGCATTGTTTTTTCTATATCATCTTCAATAGCTGCAATTTTATTTTTAATTATCCTTAAAGACGGTAAGTCTTGCAGTTCACCGTCTTCATCTATAAAACCGAATATTAAATTTTTAAGAATAAGCATATCCGGCATTTTACTTACAAATTCTATAATTGAATTTGATAAAAAATCTTTATTTTGTAAAAATGGAGTAAGCCATTCTTTTAATTCGCATACGGCTTTTGCTAACAGTCCTACGGAATAAACGCCTTCAATATTTAAAGCCGCTCCTTCAATTTCAATTCCGGTTAAAAACGGAAGAACCGGAGGCCGGTACTTTATGGGAGGCGCATTATATGAATTAAGAAGTGCTAAAAAATCAGCTCCATATTTTTTTTCTTTTTCGATTATTTTTGCATCGGTGTAAGGACGTTTTTTCAAACAGGCATTTTTACCTTCATCGGTTACACAATAAGATGAAACAATTTCGCAAATACGAAAGAACTGCAATACTTCAAGCGTGTGTTCTGTCATATTAATATTCTCCGAAGTTTTTATCCTGCAAAAGCAGCATCGAGCCTTTGTGTGAGATAGGCAGCATGAATTTAAATGTTGTTCCCATTCCGTAATCGGAATAAACATGAATATCTCCGCCGTGTTCTTTTATTACTTTATATGTCATAGTTAGTCCTAAACCTGTACCATCATGTTTTGTTGTAAAATAGGGTTCAAAAATTTTGTTTAAATTTTCAGGCAAAATACCTTGCCCTGAATCCGAAACGGAAATTAAAATCGTATCTTGATTAAGTTTTGTTGTAATATCCAAGAAGCCGCCTTCAGGCATTGCCGCACTTGCATTTGTAAGAACATTCATAAAAACTTGCCGTAAAAATCTTTCGTCTCCTTCTATTTTAGGTAATTCTTTTTGTAAATTCAGCGAAATAACAATGCCTTTGTTATTGAATTCTTCAAAAAAAGTTTCATATAAGTTTTTTAAAATTTCATTTATATCTACTGAAACAAATTCAAATTTTAACGGGCGTACGGCAAATAAAAAATCGATAATTATTTTATTAAGCCGCTCAATTTCTTCTTCTATTATCCCAATATGTTTTTGAGCTTTTTGATTGATTGACAAATTGCAAGCGGTAAAATTCTTTTTTAATAATTGAAGATGAATGCTTATGGCTGCAAGCGGATTTTTTATTTCGTGAGCGACAGCTGCGGCAACGTTTGTAAGACTGGCAAGACTTTCCAAACGGTGTGTTTTTATTTCTTCGTTTCGTTTTTCAGTAATGTCTGCAATTAAAATAATTGTTCCCATTATTTTTTTTTCTTTTACAAGAGGTAAAACCGAAACTTCTATATATTTTGTTTTATCGGCAGAAATTAAATTAAATTCTTCGCTTGTTTCTCCCTCTTCATTTTGAATAACAGACGAAATAAAATCTGCAATTTTTTTTTCGGTAATGTATTCCCAAATATTTTTTTCTTGGCTTTCAGTTAATGAATTTTCTAAAATGCGTTCTGCCGCTCGATTGGATTTTACAATTTTATTTTCGGCATTTGCAACAATTACTCCGTCATTTAAAGAATCCATTACTGCATCTAAAAGAGAATATTCGTCTGTAATTAATTTTACAAAATGCTTCAACTGAACTTCGTTCATACGTTGCGATTTTTGTATCGCCTTTCGCATAAATTCTCTCATATTACCGTTTCCTTAATTTGTTCTGCAAGATTTTCCAAAGCCGCTTGCGGTGTAAGATTAAAAGTATCGACGGCATTTTCGGAATTTTTTATAAGATGCGTTATTTTAAAATAAGTTTCGGTTTCAAGAGCGGAACATTCGCCGGTTTTTAAACTTATTTGTAAAAAAGCCGAAAGACATTTCAAAAATAAAATATAAATTGTATGAGGTTTGCATTTATTCAACAGAGTAATAATTTCTGCGATTTCCAATTTTGAGCTGTCATAATTATTTTCGGCTTTATATGCGGTTATCGATTTATAAAGCGCTTGAGGTAATTTTTTATTTTCTCCGTCAATTAACTTAAAAACAAATTCATAAAAAAGAGAAGCGGAATTTTGTATTGTTTTAAAATCAACAGGCAAAAATCCGTAAAGATATGAACTTAAAAGGTTGGAGTTTTCTATCATTGTACAATTTTCCGTGCTGCCTTTAAAAACCCTCCGTATAACTTCTTCTTGCGACTGAAAATCACGTTCTGCAAAATTATATGTTCTTACACGAGATAGAATTGTAGGCATAATAGCACCTCGCCGCGTTGTGGTTAAAATAAAAACCGAATATGACGGAGGTTCTTCAAGTATTTTTAAAAATGCGTTGCGGGCACCCTCTTGCATTTTATCTGCATTTTCTACAATTAAAACTTTTTTTGCGCCAGACGGCATTAGTCTTATCCATGAAGACGCTTTGCGGACTTGATTTATGGGAATTGTATCGTACATACATTCATCTTGAAGTTTTTCGGTTTTTGCAATTAGTAAATCAACTTTCTTTTTTAAAAAGACAGGTTCTAAAGTTTCTATAGGGATGGAAGTTAAGTCCGAAAGAAGCTCTTCTATTTCTGCAATGATTGGAGCCGCTTTTAAAAATCTTGTTTCATCGGTATCCCAAAGCCGTGCATCAAAACGGTTATTCAGTTTTCTAATTGACCGCAAAAACAAATAACGCGACGGACGGCTTATATTATTTAAAAAAGTATTTGCAGCGGCTTTAATTTCCAAACTGTGATCACGCGCTCCGAGTATAAGTACATCTGGAGAGATAAGTTCTTTTTGTCTTTGGCATGAGGGACAATTACATTGCCAGTTTCCGTTTTTTTCGCAACAAAGTGAACGCGTAAGTTCCAATGCAGCAGTTAATTTGCCGGAACATACATTGCCCGAAAATAAAATTGACGGCGGAAGTTTATTTTGTTTTATATCTTCGATTAACATGTTTGCAGCGGGTTGATTGACCAAATTTTCAAACAATTTATTTCTCCCTCTTATAATATAGTTCCTATATTAAAAATAAACGGTGAAAGAATTTTTGCAAAAATACTTTTACCTAAAATTTGTTCAGGTTTTATTACAGGTTGAATATTTATTATAATCAATAAAACGGCAATTACAAGAATGCCCTCAATTATCCCTAAAAAAAATCCTAAGGCTCTATCTAAACTTTTTAGTGATTGATTTGAAAAAAGTGAGCCGAGCAAAACTTCAATCAATTTAATTACAAGATATGTTGCTAAAAATAAAATTAAAAATGCAATTAATGCCGATAGAGATTTAGCGCCGAGCATTTTTGAAATTATGGGTGTAAATAATTTATAAAATAAAACCGCAATTAATGCACCCAATATTACCGCTGCTTTAGAAAAAAATTCTGAAATAAAGCCGCGTATTGAAACTTTAATTATAAAAAAAATGAGTAAACCTAAAAACACCCAATCTGCAATTTCAATATTCATCTACAATTTAATTTCACCTTTTAAAATTATTTAATATTATGTTTATCTAAAAAACGTAATAGAAAATCTGCAATTATGCATGCAGGTTTTTCTTTTGCGAGAGAACGCGAAGCCTGTGCCGCTAATTTTAATTTTTCAGGATATTCTAAAAAAAAGTTTAACATCTTTTTAAAATTTTTTGCATTTACGTCTTCATCTTTTAAAACTTGTGCAGCTCCGTTTAAAGCAAAAAATTCGGCATTCTCAATTTGATCGCCGCGGGAACTTTCTTTACCAAGCGGAATTAATATCATCGGTTTCCCTGCTGCTGCCGCTTCCCAAACCGAATTTGCTCCTGCTCTTGAGACAATAATTGAAGACGCTGCAAGCACGTCCGGCATTTCTTTTTTTATAAAAGCAACGGGTTTATAATTTTCGGAGCATTCGCTATTTGTTTTAACTAATTTTATTTTTATAGCTTCCGCTTCTTCTATATTTTTTTCTCCTGTTTGATGCACAACTGTAAAATGCTCAATTAAAAATTCTAGAGATTCAAAAATAAGATTATTTATTTGCTTTGCACCTAAACTGCCGCCTAAAACCAAAAGAATCGGTTTGGAAGATTTTGAATTGATAAAAGTTTTTCCGTTTTCGGCATTTGCAGAATAGAATTGAAGTCTTACGGGATTACCGGTACAAATAGCTTTTCCCTGTATATTTTTAGGCAGCATTTGAATTGTTTGCGGATATGAAACTAAAATATTTGCTGCAAATTTTAAATTGAGTTTTGTTGCAAGACCCGGAGAAAAATCACATTCATGCGTTATTACAGGAATCTTTAAAAGTTTTGCCGCCGCACATGGCGGTACGGAAACAAAACCGCCTTTTGAGAAAACAAAATGGGGTTTTAATTTTAGAAGAATAAAAAACGATTTCACAAATCCTGCAAATACTTTAAATATATCTATAAAATTTTGCAAGCTGAAATAGCGCCGTAATTTCCCCGCGGGGATTCCTATAAATTTTAAATTGGGGATAGTTAAGGCTGATTCTACAATACTTTTATCTACACCCTTTGAATTTCCCAGCCAATAAATTTCTGAAGATATTTTTGAGGCAAGAACTTCTGCAATGGCGAGACCGGGAAAAATATGTCCTCCTGTCCCGCCGCCTGTAAAAACAACACAACTCATACCGCCAGTTTATCATAAAAAAAAAATATTGAAAAGTACCGTAAAAATTTTAAAAAATTTTTAAATTCCTTTTAATGCTTCTTCAACACTGCGCGGAGCTGGTACCTTTGTTCCGAAAAGTCTTGCCAACTTCGGCATTGTTATTCCGGCTTTTTCCAGAACTTCTTTATTGTTAAAAATACTTACGGCATCACCGGCTGCAATAATTTCTCCCTTGTTCATTATAAAAACATTATCAGCCCATTCATAACAAAATTCTTGGTCATGTGTAGAAAAAATAATTGTTTTGCCTTGTGCTGAAAATTCATCGAGAATAGTTTTAAAATTTTCTTTTACCTTACTGTCAAGTCCGGAAAAAGGTTCATCGCAAATGATTATTTCAGGCTGCATTACAAGAACGCCGGCAATGGCACAAATTTTTTTCTGACCGAGGCTTAACTGATACGGCGGATAATCTTTTAGGTATTCGATGTGTAATTTTTTTAAAATTTCATCAACAGAAGAATTTATTTCGAGTTTAGTTTGACCTAAATTTTTTAATCCGAAACCTATATCTTCATACACTGTTGTTAAAAAAAGCTGGTGGTCTGGGTAGTCAAATAAAAACCCTGCTTTTTTTCTTATCGAATTCAAATTCTTTTTAGAAATTTCTTCATCAAAAATACGCACGCTGCCGGTTTGCGGCAGGAGTGTTCCGTTTAAATGGTAAAGCAATGTAGACTTGCCGGAACCGTTTAAGCCGACAATCGCAGTTTTTTTTCCGGTTATAAATTCCGCATTGATTTTTTTTAATGCAACCCGTCCGTCCGGATATGTATAAGATAGATCTTTAATTAAAACAGCCATTTTATCTCCGCTAATCTGTCAAATAAAGTAAGACATATAAAAAATAGTGTACATAATGTAAGGGTAAGTATATTTGCGGCAGAAGTTACTTTTTCACCTTTGAATTTACTATCGGAGTTAAAGCCGCGTGAGCGCATTGCATTATAAACTTTTTCCCCGTGGTCTGATGCTTTTAAAAAAAAGCCGCCTATCATTTCGCCATAAGATGAAAGTTTAATTGAAAGCGGCGCATTATCAAAACTTCTTGCCGACATAGCTTTGGTAGTTTTATCAACATCTTCGCGTATCATAAAAAAGTATCTAAAGGTAAGCGAAATAATTTGATTTAAAAAGTTAGGTAAGCCTAATTTCATTACGCCTTCAACTAAATATAAATAGGAATAACGTGCCGACACAAAAGAGACCGTCATCATTGCGCACATTAAGCGTATAATCAAACGTTCCGAAAATTCTTTTTGTTCCATTGAAGACCAAGAGAAGCCATGAATAAAAAATGGAATGAGAATCATAATTATAAAAGGTACAACTCCCAAAACCGATTTTAAATTTCTAAGCCGTTCTTTGGAAAAAACTAAAATTGTTATTATAATTAAAAGCAGCCAGCCTAGTAAAATTTCCAAATGCTTTACCGCTGAAAGATAAAATAAAAATATAATAAGAACCGCTAAAACCAACTGCGGTGCTGACCGTAAATTTAAACTTTTCATAAAGGTAAACACATCCTATCATTATTTATATTCTATATCAATGCACTCCTTATTTATGAATGCGGTGAATGAAACCCATTTCTATGAATTCTTACAAGCACGTATATTAAAAAATATTATGACTTCAGATTCAAATATGGATAATATTTTAGAGCTCAATCGCAAGATAAATGGTTTTTCATCGGCTTATGCGGTATATTGACCTGATTTTGATGCAGAAATCAATTTGTTTTCCTCGCTATCCGGTACTAGTCATAATAATTAAAAAGCAGTATACTATTTAAATAACCATTATATGGAGGAAAATATGGATAAAAATGAATTGAAAAAGATGGGGTTTGCATCAAAGCAAATTCATGCCGGCTACGAGAAAAACAAATACGGGGCATTAGCCACTCCGATTTATCAAACATCAACTTTCATTTTCGATTCTGCCGAACAAGGCGGAAAGAGATTCGCTCTTGAAGAGGAAGGTTATATTTATACCCGTTTAGGGAATCCGACAACAAGTGTAGTTGAGGAAAAACTAGCGTGTCTTGAAAACGGAGAAGCTTGTATGTCTGCAAGTTCAGGTATCGGAGCGATAACCTCCTGCCTATGGACAATTGTAAGTGCAGGCGATCACATCGTTGCAGGTAAAACGCTTTACGGCTGTACTTTTGCGTATTTAAATCACGGTCTTTCACGTTTCGGTGTGGAAGTTACATTTGTAGATACCCGCGATCCTGAAAATATCCGCAAGGCAATGAAGCCCAATACCAAAGTTGTATATCTTGAAACTCCTGCAAATCCGAATATGTATTTGTGCGATATTAAAGCGATCAGTGCAATTGCACATACAAATCCCGACTGTAAGGTTGTCGTAGATAACACATATATGACACCGTATTTGCAGCGTCCTCTTGATTTAGGTGCGGATGTTGTTGTCCATTCAGCGACAAAATATTTAAACGGACACGGTGATGTTATTGCAGGCTTTGTGGTAGGTAAAAAAGAATTTATTGATCAAGTACGTTTTGTCGGTGTAAAAGATATGACTGGTTCTACATTAGGACCCTTTGAAGCATATTTAATCGGACGCGGTATGAAAACTTTGGATATACGTATGGAAAAACATTGTGCTAATGCACAAAAAGTTGCAGAATTTTTGGAACAGCATCCTGCCGTAGAATCCATCGCTTTTCCCGGTTTGAAGTCTTTCCCTCAATATGAACTTGCTCAAAAACAAATGGCACTTCCGGGTGCAATGATAGCTTTTACGGTAAAAGGCGGATGCGAAGCAGGGCGTAAACTTATGAATTCAGTTAAGTTTGCAACTTTAGCAGTTAGTTTAGGTGATGCCGAAACACTTATTCAGCATCCTGCAAGTATGACTCATTCGCCGTATACTCCTGAGGAGCGGGCGGCATCGGATATTGCGGAAGGTCTTGTACGTCTTTCCGTAGGTCTTGAAGACCCGAAAGATATTATTGCCGATTTAAAACAAGCTCTTGATAAACTGCTTTGAATTGGTTATGGTATCTGTTTACATGTACTGCAAGCCTTTACAATTAAGGGCTTGCAGTTTACTATTGTTGTTAATTAGTATGTTTTGAAAAAATCTTGTGTCTATTTTAAATATTCCTTGCCTTAAGATAAATCTCTTTAATAATGCAAAATTATTTTCGCTAAGATTCCCCGAGCTTGCAAACAAAATCGGACTGAATTCGAAAACCGGAATTGAGAAACTTATTTCAGCCATTCCTAAACAATATGTATTGACCGAATCAAAATGCACTAGTGAAAACGGAGCGGTTTATACTGCAAATGTTAATGGAAAATTTATTCATTCAAAATATAATCCTATACACGAAGCCGAACAGATACTGCGTTCCGATTTTTTTTTGCAAAGCAAAAATAAAACAGCTTGTGTGTTTTACGGGCTTGGACTTGGTTATTTACCCGAAATGTACATCTTGCAAAATAGCAAAGCAGATGCCGTTATTGTAGAACCTGATATATTCCTTTTTTTGTTTTTTTTAGCAAGCCGTCCGCTTTTTTCTTTTTTTGAACACAAAAATATAGCTTTACTTTTGGGGGTTTATCCTGATGAGGTTTTAAATGCGTTTGAAGATATGCAGTGGCAGGACTATAATATTTTTAAACAGACTTCGGTAATGGAAGTAAGTGCTTCTTGGTTTTCCGAATTGGAAATATTGCAAAAAAGAAGAGACGGTAAAAAAAATATTAACAAAAATACATTAAAAAAATTCGGAACAATTTGGACAAAAAATTTTTTTAAAAACTTACCTCAGCTTGAACATTTTATAAATGTTTCCGCCTTTAACAATACATTCAACGATTATTCCGCTTTAATTATCGCTGCGGGTCCTAGCTTAAATTCCGTATTGCCCCTTATAAAACAATACTCCGATAAATTTATTGTAATTGCCGCAGATACTGCCGTCCGCGCCTGTCTGCATTCAGGCATTACACCCGATTTTATTTTATTTATGGATGCACAATATTGGAATTATCTGCATATTGCAGATATGAATATAGAATCTTCCATTTTGATTACTGAGCTTGCAGTATATCCTCCAGTGTTTAGAAAAAAAACAAAAGCAACGGTTTTAGCTTCGTCCGTTTTTCCGTTTGCAAAACTTATTGAAGAAAAAATAGGGGGAATAGGGAAGATTGTTACCGGCGGTTCAGTTGCAACCGCTTGCTGGGATTTTGCAAGAATACTCGGCGTGAAAGAAATTATTGCTTTGGGTTTGGATTTGGGCTTTCCCGCTTTTAAAACGCACTTTAAGGGCAGCCGTTTTGAAGAAGAAGAAAATAAAAAATCTATGCGCTTCAAAACTGCCGAAAGTGCTTCGCATATTGCACTTTATTCAGCACATCCGGAAATTGCGGAAAGCTATTGCGGAAACGTATTAACCGATGCAAGGATGAAAATGTATGCGTGGTGGTTTGAAAGTAAACTTGCAGAATTTCCCGCTCCGAAAACGTTTAATCTCATGCCGCAGGGATTAAAAATTCCCAATATGCCTGCGCTTACCGAAAAAGAATTTTTAAAGAAAGCAGAAATGTCAGTTTGTAATTTTACTGTAAAACAAAATAAAATAAATACAATTTTAAATTTTGCAAAACAACAAAATAAAAAAAATATAAAAACCGTTTTATCTGATATAAAAAAAGAATTGTCACAAATTGAAACATTAGTAAATAAAGCCTTGATGCTTTCAGCAGACCTTTCCGCTTTAAATATGCAAAATAGCGAAACTAAAAATCGGCTTTGTAACGAACTCAAACGTATTGATAACAAATTATTGAAAAGTACATTTAATAGATGTATGGGTTTTGATCTTTTATTATCCGGAGAAGAATTAGATACCCATGTTGACGATACGTCTCGATTTTATTATCTCCTTGCAGAAAATATTAAAATCTTAAGCCGTTATGTAAACGCTATCGATGTAATGTAGTTTTTCTTAAAATAAAATAATACAGACCTGCACTGAAATACATACAGGCACAAAGCGGAAAAATATATGTTTTTTCCATAACTCCCGAAAAAATTCCGCCCGTTAAAAATGCAGCAATATTTATCAAGTAAAAGAAAGCAATCGGTATTTTTGTTTTATCGCCGCGTACCGCCATACCAAGCGAAAATGCTGCGTCCGTTAGATAGCCTGTAATATGGGTTGTACGCACAATGACATCGCCGTAATAAATAAACATACCGTTTTGCATACCTAAAATAAATGCTAAAATCGCAATTTGAAATTTCTTAGGGATATAAAAAAAAGAAATTGCGAGAAAACAGAGTGAAAAACTCATTAAAAATATTCCATACCGTTTTTTTAATGCAAATTTACGCTGATAAAACATAAGCCCCGAAACAAAAGCTCCCGTAAAAAAGCAAATAACGGCAATCAGTAAATCGGCAAGCGGGCCAAAATTTCTTTCTGAAATAAAAAAAGCAATTTTGCTCATATTTCCGGTATGATGACTTATATTAGAGGCAAATCGGCGCATCGCCGCAACATTTACGAAACCTGCTGCAAAGGTTAAGAAGACAATCCAAATTCTAAAAGCCGGAGATTTTCCACGCATAAATAAATCCATAAATAAACCGCTCAAACTAAAAATTTAAGCGGTACATAATTTGAATATGTTTCTAAAATGAATACATTTAAAAGTTACAAGTTACGCTTGCTTTTCTGCAAGAATTTCTTTATAGATATGAGCATATTCCTCTCTGCCCCGTTGCATATTGAATTGAGATGCCCTTTCTCTTAACAGCAGTTTTATTGCATAAGAAAATACCGAGTCGGAAGAAAATACATCGGCACCTTTTACCGTATCCGCTACTTGAAATCTTGCACTGTCTAAAAATACTTCGGCTTCAAGCGGGTTTTTCATTGCAATAGCAGTCCGTGCAATCTGCACCGGCAAAAAAGCTTCTGCTAACATAAGCCTTTCGGTATATGAAATAGGGCTTTCCCATTTTAGTTTTGAGGAACGCTGTTGCTCTAATGCCAGTCTTAACGAACGCTCAAACCGATACCAGCCGTCCAAAAAAACTGAACCTGTTTTTTCTTCGGAGCGAGGCGGTTCCAGCGACAATGTGCGTAAAATCGCTGCGTCTTTTTCCGTCAAAAAACGCAATGCAAGTTCTTTAAAGGATTTAAAACTTATATTAGGCTGCGAAGATTCATTCATTGTGGGCAGTTGAGCCATTAAGTAATAGTAAGAAGCCACTTTTTAAAGCTCCTTCGCTGCTTTCTTTAAAATTTCGGCGGTTTTCGGGCTTAAATATGCTGCAAAAAGATCTGCAACGGCTTCTGCTGAAAAATCATAGTATGCCGCCCCGTCTTTTGTGCCTACTTTAAAACCGCCTGCCATTCTATCATCGGCTTTCAGCTCAACACCTTTGGAAATAACGTTTTTTAAGGCTGCACCTAGAGTATTTTCAAGCGTTTTTAAATCCTGCGGTGCGAGAATAACGGCTAGGTCTTCCGTATTGTTGTTTTTTACCCAGAGTTTTACCGTTTCAGGAATAAGCGTTTTTAAAATATCGGCATTATATGTCTTTGAGGTTTCTTCATTGATAATGCTTTCAAGGTTACGTAGAATTCCCTGTTGAAAAGAAATAAGCGTATTTCTACCGGCTTGTTCAATGGAAGATTCCGCTGCTTTTCGGAACCTGTCTGCTTCGGTTTCAGCTTTTTTTATAGCTGTTTGAGCTTCATTTTCGGCTTCGGCAATAATAGCTTTTGCTTTTTCTTCTGCTTCTTGTATAATAGAGACCGCTTTTTCTTCAGCAGCGGCTACACCGTCTTTTTTTATTTTATCGACGAGTTCCTGCAATTGAACTTCCATAGAATAATTCTCCTTAAAAAATATTGCTTTAACCTTATTATATCATAAAAATCAATTCTTATCAAGATTTAAATGCCCCAATATCAATGATTTGTGGTAAAAATAGTTTTAATAATACCCATGTTTTGTAAAAAGACTGCCGTTTTAGCCGAATATCTATAAGTAACTTTGAAAACGGCAGTAATTTTTTAAGTTAGATTTATTTGCACTTACATTTTCGGTTCAAGATGCGCTTGGAAATGCCGTAAAATCGGCGGTTCCCATATAATCTTATAGCCGGGAACTTTGTCTGCATGTTTTTTAATATTGATTAAGGCTTCAGCCATAATATCAATATGCGACTGCGTATATACTCTGCGGGGAATTGCAAAGCGGGTAAATTCAAAGTCGGCTTTAAGCTGCTTGCCGGTGTCTGGATCATTTCCAAGCATATACGAGCCGATGTCGCAGGTTCTAATGCCGGCTTCAAGATATAATTCTATTGCTAAGGCTTGACCCGGGAAGTCATCATATTTTAAATGAGGCAGCATTGCCTGTGCATCTACGAAAACTCCGTGTCCGCCGACCGGTGCTTGATATGCAATTCCTGCGTCGTCCAAAAGGCTCGCAAAATATTCCATCTGACCGTTTCGGTATTTTAAATAGTCTTCGTCCAAACCCTCATACAAACCTATTGCCAGAGCTTCAAGGTCGCGTCCCGAAAGTCCGCCGTAGGTGATAAAGCCTTCAAACGAAATACAGTTGCCCTTTATTTTTTGATACAGCTCCGCATCTTTTTTTATTCCGATTAAGCCGCCCATATTTACGATAGCGTCTTTTTTTGCACTCATCGTAAAGGAGTCGGCATACGAAAACATTTCTTTTATGATAGATTTAATGGAAGCCTTTTTATATTTTTCTTCACGCATTTTTACAAAATATGCGTTTTCGGCAAAACGAGCGGCATCAATGTTTAAAGGAATTCCGTACTTTTTTGCAATTTCAGAAACCTGCCGCATGTTCTCCATGGAAACGGGCTGCCCCCCTGCGGAATTATTCGTAATAGTCATGACAATAAGACCGACTTTTTCTTTGCCATGCTTTTTGATGAGTTCTTCCAGTTTTTTTACATCCATATTCCCTTTAAACGGAGCGCGGACGGATGGATTTTTAGCTTCTTCGACAACGCAGTCGATAGCCCTTGCCCCTGCAAGTTCTACATGAGCGCGGGTAGTGTCAAAAAACATATTGGAAATTGCAATTTTTCCTTTTCCTAAAAGAAGCGGAAACATAACCTTTTCAGCGGCTCTTCCTTGGTGTACCGGCTGAATAAATTCATATCCGAAAATATCCTGTCCTGCCTTGCGGAGCTTAAAATAACTGTCAGCACCGGCATAAGCCTCATCGCCGCGCATAACCCCCGCCCATTGTTCATCACTCATCGCGTTGGTGCCGGAATCGGTTAAAAGGTCGATGTATACATCTTCTCCTTTTAAGTTAAACACATTGTAATGAGCTTCCTTAATCAGCTTTTCCCTTTGCTTTCGGGTTGTCATTTTAATTGTTTCAACCATCTTAATTCTGAAAGGTTCAGCTACATACTTAATCATACATTCCTCCCGGAGTTTTATATTTGCAAAATTGCTTAATCGGTATGGTATACCAAAATTAAATAAAAGTCTATACAATGCCGATAATCCAAACATGAGAAATTTATTTTTTAAATATACGGTTTTTCTCTTTTTTATTCTAAGCATTTTTATGAATAGCTATACTGAAGAATTACCTATTGAAAATACTGCGGACAGTTTTCTTTCCGTTCAAATAATATCGGAAAACTCCGGCATCGACACGGAAGAGGTCTTATTTAAAAACGAAAGTATTCCGCTGGTTTCATTTGAAAAAATTCCCGACTCATCTTTAATCCGTAAGTCAATTGCTAAGACTTGGTTTTTGAATTCTCCGGAAGATGTTGCAAAAAAAGATATGCAAATTGAAATTGATGAAGCCGGTAACCGTTTTAAAGTACGCTCCGTTTATTTAAAAGAGAAAAAATTGCTTGCAGTAGTTATAAATCCTGTTGATACCGAATTTTCAAATATTGAAAAAGTGCCGCAAGGCACTTGGATTTTGTACCGCAATTATGAAACGGGAGAGCCTATATGTATAAAAATATATCCCCGCGAAACGCCTGAGCTTTATTTGATGCTGCGTCCTGCAAATAAAAAATCGGAAGAGGGCAGGTCTTTTGCGGATATTTGTTTGTTTAATGCCTATGTGCGCAAAAACATTGCTGTGGGTGTCCCTTTCGATTCTCTTTATTATTTATCCTTAGTTGAATTGCGCAGTATTACCGATTCTGTTTTACCATGGGATATTTTTAATCCCCCCGTAACATATAGCGGTGTCGAAGCTGCGTCAGATGTAATATCGGAGCGGCTGCATACATTGGTGTATATTGATGACGGCGGTTTTGATGAATTCGGAAAACCTGTTCATCTTAAAGACGGAAGAGTGCAAACCGACAACGAAATTATTGCAGCTATAAAACCTGAGCAAAAATTAAAAGAAGTTATAGGCGGGGTAAATTGTTCCGGCTTTGTAAAGTGGATAGTGGACGGCATGATTAAACCGATAGCAGGGCAGGGGACTTTTATAAACAAATTGCTTACCGCTACGGATGTTCCCGATACATATTTTACAAAACCGTATTCCGGCAAAGATCTGTATTTCGGTTTGGAATGGATACGCAATTTGGCTGCGGCGGCATTAAGCCTGAATACCAAGAGTACGGTATTTCCTATCGGTTCAGGTGTCGATGTTATGGTAGAACCCTTTGCACTTACCCCTCCTATTAAAAAAAATGACGTATCAGACGACTTTGCGGCATTTAAAGGGTATGAAAAAAATGCAGGCTATCAGACAAATTATTTACAGGCTCTTTTTTATTATCTTGCGATTAAAGAGCCGGGTCATTTTTATTTAGGTGCCGTCAGCCGTGATATTGGTACTCCTACGTTACGCCGTTATCATCATGTTGCCGCATTTTTTCCGTACTTCGATGTGCTCGGTAATTTTCATATTGATGTGTATGAAAGTGCGGAAAAAACCTCGATAGAAAGTTTTATGAAGCGGAATAAAGGCTCTTTTACAGCATTAGTCCGTATAAGAGCTCCTCAGATAGGCTTGTTTAATCCCTAAGAGGCGGCTATTGAGAACGTCTATACATTTCAGGCTTTTAGCATACGTTTCATTATATTTGTATAAAACGCACACTTAAATTCGGAATATCAATATCCGCTGCTTTTACGATTATTTTTTCATTTATAGATAATTCTTTTTTTAAGTGCATTTCCGCTTCATATCCGATACATGGAATAAAAATCCGCGCCCGTAATTTGAGGGTATCTAAAATTACCGCTTCACCCTGCCAGTCTTTATTTTGTAACAGATAAATCAGCGTCCAGTGTTGGCGTGAAAGGCGTTCGGCTTGAACACAATTCCTTCCTGCAATATCGCCTGCTGCAATACGCATTAAAAAATCGTCCGGTTTCATTAATTCTATTCCGTCGATAAATTTTAGAAGCTGTTGGTGCGCAACCAAATCTCCATAACGGCGCAGGGGACTTGTAACTTGACTGTACATTGCAATACCTAATGCTGCGTGCATTGACGGAATTGTTCCGATATTACGCGGACGCATTGCTTTACGTTTTCTATATTCTCCGGCAAGTCCTGCCGGTAACTTTTGCGGAATATCCGGCGCTTCTTGACTTATAAATTGAAACGGAATATTGTTTTTAAACGCAAAGCGTGCGGCAGCTTCTCCAGCCAAAAGCATCATTTCTTTTATCATTAAAAATGATTCAAAATATTCATAAGGTGTAATAAACGCTTTTTGTATTTCATTTTCGGTTTTTACGCTTATATTTACCTCAGGAATTTCTATCGAAATAGCACCGGCTTGTTCACGTTTTTTTATATTTAATTTTGCAATTTCAAAAAGCGGTTTTAAATAATCGCTTTCTTTTTGTAAATCGGCTTCGGAATATGTGATACATTTTACTTTTATTTTTGTACGCAGAATATTTACTTCCGTAATTTCTGCATTGGCACTTAGTTTCAGTTTAAACGAAAGTGCATAGGATTCGTCTTTTAAACCAAGTGCAAAATCTTCAATAGCGGATTCTCCGAGCATACGGGAAACACCTTCGGGAATATAAAGCGTCGCTCCGCGTTTTCTTGCGTCCAAATCGCTTTTTGAATCTGGAATGATTGTATCCGCAGGGTTTGCAATATGTATCCAAAGATGTTCTCCGTCGAAACACACGGCATCATCGGGGTCGTCGCTATGGTCATTGTCGATAGCATAGGCGGTAAGCTCCGTTAAGTCTAAATAATTATGATTCAAATTAAGAGGCGGCAATTCTATTTTGGGAGAATTTAAAGGGCAGCCCAAGCGCACCGGATACGGATTTTTTTCAGGTTTCCAATATCCTATTTGAAGCAATAATCGATGAGCCGCGTCGCTTTGCTCCTTTACATGGAGTTCTTTTAATATTTTAGATTTATCCGTTTTTTCCAAAGCAAAGGCTTCAACTTCTTGTAAAAAGTGAGCATATTTTTGTAAATCGATTGCGCTGAAATCTTTTGTTTTTATACATTTTGATACGGTTTGAATAAATAGTGCCCGCTCTTTTTCTTCTTGTTCTTTTTCATTTTGTTTTTTATGAATTATCTCAAGTTCTTCTTGTGTAAATATCTTAATGGGCTTATCGGGACTTTCTGCCGAAAAAATAGGAGACGTACAAATTGCTTGCCATGCCGCCCACATTTGTTCAGGTGCTAAATCGCTCCATAGCAATTCCGTAAGCTCAAAAAAAGACGCAGAACCGTCCTCAAAAAAATCCGATATTTCGGAAAAATCGGCAGGAGGGCAAACTGCATTTAAAACAGTTTTTAAATTTTGTTTATTATTTTTTGATAATAAACAAAAATCTTTTCCTCTTACTTTTTTAATTCCCATTTCCGTTTCAATTTCAAATTTGCCGTCCGATATATTTGTTATCAATGCCGGACGGTTTTTGTATAAAACGATTGAGTTAATATTCATTTTTCTGCCTTTGTCAAATAAACGGTTCTGATATATTCATTTATATACAAGACTTGAATTCTGTTTGCTTTATAAAGATAAATTTCAGTATCACCCGAATGGTACAATGGCTTACCGAAAAAAGCCTCAAATGATTTTCGAGTTTCACCGGTGCGCAAATCATTCGGAAGCGACAAAATAGAATTATTAAAAATAATAATTTTTTCGATTTCGCCGTTTTGTGCCGTGTTTATAATGACTTCGGCATTTAAAAAACCGTATTTCCATTTTTCGGAAAAATAATTATATTTTATTGAATCGGGATTTCCCCAAAATTCGGTTAAATCGTCAGCTGTGCCGCCTAGCCTTATTTTTTTTACAGGCACGGCTGTATATTCTTCTAAAGGGAATATAAAGGCTTGTAATTTGTTGCGGGCTTTTTCGGCTTTTATATGTTCATTTAAACCGAAAAGCATTCTTGCATAATTAAATAATACAATTCTTTCATCAATTATTTTTCCTGTCCGTAAAAAAAGCGAGCCGTTAATTGAGGCAGAAGGAGAATTTAAAATATTTTCTAAAAGGATTTTTGCTGTTGTATAATCTTTACCCGAAAGATATAAAAGAGCGGAATAATTGACGGCAGCCGTCAAACTTTCGGTGCCGTGTTCGTTTAAAGCCGCTTGTTCCGCAAGAGAAATAGCTGAGGCTTTGTCATTTACATTAGGCGAGTAATAAAGAAGTACTGCATAAGAAGATGCAAGCCCCGATTCATAAATTGAATTTAAATACGATTTATATGAACGTATAGCTTCATCATATTCGTTTATATTTCCGGGAATTGTTTGTTTTTCATCTTCGTTTACTGTTTGATATACCAAAAGCGTTTCAGGGTTGTTATTTAAAATTGGAAAATTGGTATTTACTTTTTTACAGGTTTGCATTGCCGCAGGGTAGGCGGTAATTATTTGTTCTTCATACGCATTTAAGACGGCAGCCCATTTTTTGTGGAAAGTCAAGGCAGCGAGTCTTTTAATATATAAATTATTAGGATAGTGTGTTTTTAAAGTAATCAGTCTTTGTTTTGCGTCTTCAATGGTGGTTTCATTTTCATTTTGCAGAGCATCTATAATATAGAAAAGTTCGTCTGCAAGTGCTTCGGCTTCGTCATTCATTTTTAAAAGATTTGTAATTCTTTGTTGAGGAGTAAAAGTATCGGCAAAAAAACTTTCAAACTGTTTTGAATTTATAGGATTATTTTGGATGTCTTTTAATTCTTCAAGATGATTGTAAAACGCATTAGAATCATAGGCTGCCAGTTTTAAAAGGATTACGGCAAAATAATCCGTCTGTAAATTAAATCTTTTTAAAATATCGGATTTTGAAGGTTCACCGTACATATTAAAATAGACGGTTTTATTGTCAAGAGCAAAATCAGCTGCTTCAAACGCTAAAAAGGAAGCGAGCATTTGTTCCCGTTCCGCATTAAAATTTTTAATTCTGCGAGGGCTTTTATTTTGTGAATCGGCAAGTTTTGCGTCTATATAATCAAAAATTGCCGTACTGATTAGAATAGTTCCATCGGGGAAAATTTTACATTTTGCAATTCTATTATCTTCTATAATAACCCGCATCTTGCCGCGGTACAACTCCGTACTCCGTATAAGCATAAAAAGAGCGGCATCAAGAACTTCTTTCCACACGCCGATGTCTTCAGGCGAAACTTCATTAAGCGAAGCTGCGGCAATTTCTTTGCGGTAAAAGTCCATTGCTTTCAGACGCAAGGAGATAATAGATTTTTCATTTTCCTGCGGATACACGAAGATTGCCGTCAAAGTAAAAATGCAGGCGCATAAGAACTTTAAGACGGCAAATCCGTTTTTCTGTTTACTCATAGAGTGTAGAATATCACAATATTTTAATTTTGGCTACTATGGTAATAGCTTAAAATATTGTTGCTCCTCCGCTTCTCTATAAGAACATTGCCGCAATAGTAGCGAATATCATAAGCGGGATATTATAATGCAGGAATGTCGGAACACAGGTATCCCAGATGTGGTCATGCTGACCGTCGGCATTCAAACCGGCTGTCGGTCCCAAAGTTGAATCGGAAGCAGGGGAGCCGGCATCGCCTAAAGCACCCGCCGTACCGAGAAGACAGGCTATAGCCATAGGGCTGAAACCGAGCTTCATACCAAGCGGGACATATATTGTTGCAATTACCGGGATCGTACCGAAAGAAGTGCCGATACCCATCGTAATACCGAGTCCGATTAAAAGCATAATAATCGCACCGATAAGTTTACTTCCGCCTATAAGGTTAGCACTGGAGACAACAAGAGCATCTACCGCTTTTGTTGCCTTAATTACTTCCGCAAAACCTGCGGCAACGAGCATTACAAAGGCGATAAAGCCCATCAGTTTAATACCGTCAGCCATAGTTTGATCCGCATCTTTTACTTTTATAACACGGGTAACAAGTAATATTAAAATACCGACAAGACCGCCTAAAGGCATAGAACCGGAGAAAATCTGCGTTACAAAGGCGGCAACGATTGCTAAAAGAGTAAACCATTCACGTGAAGTAAATTTTATATTTTTTACCTCATTCTCTGCCTTCATGTCAGCTTCTACCGTTTTGTATTCGCGGGGTTTTCTGTAGGAAAAGAAAACCGCAATCAAAAGGCCTAAAATCATTCCGGCACCGGGAAGAAGCATCGCTTTCCATACATCCATTTTATCGAATTGAAGTCCGTTTTGGGTCATCGAATCCGAAATAATTCCGTGGAAGATAAGTCCGAAGCCCGCAGGAAAAGCGACATAGGGCCACTTAACCGAAAACGTTAAACCGCAAGCCATAGCACGTCTGTCAAGTTTCATTTTGTTCATTACTACCAAAAGGGGCGGAATTAAAATAGGAATATAGGCGATATGAACCGGAATTGCGTTTTGTGAAAAACAGCCGATAAACGCAATGATAAGCACGAAAAGGGCTTTTTTATTTTTAAGCCATTTTTGCAATTTGACTGCTAAGAGTTCAACTATCGAAGTTGAAGTAATGGCAGCAGCCAAGGTTCCCAGTAAAATATACGATAATGCCGTTTCGGCATTGCCTCCCATTCCCGAAATAAGAGTGCTTATCGTATTTTGAAGCCCCAAGCCTCCAACAAGTCCCCCTACAATACCGGAAACCATAATTGCGATTAAGATGTTAATCTTAAGCAAACACAATACCATCATAACAACGACGGCAATAACAACAGGATTAAACATAACTTTCCCCCTATCTTTTATTTATATTGATAATGGTATGGTATCATAGTTTTTTTTTGCTGTCAAGTTTTTATCGATATTTTGTCAAAATTTTATCAAATTTGTTAATTGTTTTATTCGTGCAGAGGGTTTAATACCCTGTTGCTGCGCAACGTACGCTCTGCGTCGAGGTTGTTGAT
>CALINC010000025.1 GCA_938045195.1 uncultured Treponema sp. | reverse complement strand
GGTATTAAAGCCGACTGCAACCACCTTATGAGAACATACAATGCGAAACATTGAGCATTGTACCTCGACGCTCTGCGCCGAGGGTGTTGATTTTGCATCATTAACAATAAGCATTATTGAATTTACAGCTCCGGTAAGATATAATAGCCGTAGTTATGACATACTTGCAAAAAATAAATTTGAATATATCTTTTCAAAAAGAAAAACTCATTTCATTTTTGATGCATAATG
This sequence comes from uncultured Treponema sp., assembly GCA_938045195.1. Lineage (GTDB taxonomy): Bacteria > Spirochaetota > Spirochaetia > Treponematales > Treponemataceae > Treponema_B. The sequence continues at coordinate 21,883 of CALINC010000025.1, read as the reverse complement.
GTTTGTTTTTTGATTCATTGGAAAGCGTATATTGCATTTTTAATGAGACGGAAGAAATAATTGCTTCCGGCGGACGTGAGAAAAATATACTAAAATGTTTTGCTGTAAGTCCGGAATTTAAAGGCTTTGGTTTAACCGGTGAAATTATATCGGCTTTGTTAAAAGACGGCTACAGTGAAGGTTATAAATCTTTTTTTATATTTACTAAGAAAAAATCGGTAGACTTTTTTGTTGAGGCAAATTTTTCGGTTTTACAAACCACCGACGATTCTGCGCTTCTTTATCGCGGAGAAAAATCGGTAGAAGAATCTTTAAAAGAAAAAGTAAAAACTTATTATCCTAATTTTATTTTTCCGCAAAATTGCACTTCTGCTATGGCTGTTTCTAAAAACAAAAATGCAGCTATTGTGATGAATGCAAATCCATTTACTTTAGGTCACAGGTACTTAACGGAAAGAGCTCATGAGTTTTGCGGTATGGAGAGAAAACTTTTTGTGTTTGTTGTAGAAAACGATAAAAGTTTTTTTTCGTTTAAAGAACGTTTTGCTTTAGTTAAAGAAAATGTAAAAGATTTAAGCAATGTTTTTGTTTTACCGTCTTCCGAATTTTTAATAAGTGCTGCTACTTTTCCCTCTTATTTTTTAAAAGAAAAAACTCTTGTACAAAAAAATCAGACTCAACTTGACGCAAGGATGTTTTTAAAATACTTTGTTCCGCTTTTTAATATCGGTGTTCGTTTTTTAGGCGAAGAACCTCTGGATAAAAGTACTGAACTTTATAACGAAACATTACAAAACGAATTACCTCCTGCATGTAGTGTAAAAATAATTCCGCGTAAAAAAATTATAATTGAAAACTCTGAAAAATTTATTTCCGCAACGGCAGTCCGTGAAGCATATAAAAACGGCAATACGGAAAAAATTAAAGATTATGTTCCGTCAGCAACATATAAGTTTTTAATGGAAAAATCAAAATGGCGAAATACCTTATAAATTCCGGTAAATATGCCTGCGTATTTATATTTGCGTCGAAGTTATTGATTCCATTAACCTGTAAAGCGTGTCCGCCGGTAGTGGAAAAAGGTGCCTTAGTTTTTAGAAGGTGAGCTTTGCTCACCGGGTTACCTTAAACTTACTTGCGATGTTTTCCCTAAGTCATTGATATATAAGGACTTACGAAAAACTAGTCGGGCTTATTTAAAACCCTATCCAAATTGCCTAAAGAGACTTAAACTCATAGCATAACCCTTTTACCCTTAACGTTTTTTTACAAGATACCCATAAATTAAAAAATTTCTAATGCTTTTTCTTTATATGCCGATACTGGTTCTGAGGAGTAGATTGCTATGGAAAAACATTCGGTTGCGGCAGACATAAAAAACATTTTACATGAACAAATTGATTTAATCGATAATATCTATGCTTTGCAAAAAGCTATGTACCAAGGCGTTTTAGATAGGGATTGGCAAGAAAGCGAAAAAAACTTGAGTTCCTTAAATGATGCTTCCGTAAAATTTTCACATTTAGATAAAAAATTATACGGACTTTTGCAGACTGATGAGAAGGATTCTCATCAAATTGACTTTTATGTACATACAAAACAATTTGCGCCTGCAGATAAAAAGAAAATCGATTCTTTATATGAAAAACTAAAAGAAAGAGTTTTCTATTCAAAAATTGAAAATGATGTCTTCTCAAGCTATATACATCATGCTCAATCTTTGGTACAGGGGGTTGTCGATATTATTTCGGAAGAAAGAAACGGAAAGTGCTATACAAGAACCGGAAAACGCGTAAATGCGGATATGACCAGTTTGGTTTTAAATGAAAGACTTTAATTAAAGGAGGATAGAATTTATGTCAACATTTGCATCGATAGAATTAGGAAAAAACAGTTTATTTGCACATAAGCAGTCTACACAGACGGCAGGTCATAACATTGCCAACTCATCAACACAAGGGTATACTCGCCAGCGGGTAAATCTTGATGCCTTTGAGCCGCTTTATAGACCCGATTTATCACGGGCGGAAACTCCCGGTCAGATAGGACAAGGCGTTACTATAGGCTCGATTACACGGCTTAGGGACGAACTTTTAGACCGGCGGATTGTTTCTTCAACGGATGACTTAGGCTATTGGTCAACACGGGATTCATATTTAATGCTTTTGGAACAAGTCCATAATGAACCTGAAGATATTTCCGTACGCACACGGATGGATCAATTTTGGGAAAGCTGGCAGGAACTTTCGCTCTATCCCGAATCGGATGCGGCGCGTCAAGTCGTGCGGACTCGAAGCGAAACGCTTACAGATTCCATTCATCATCAATATCAGGCATTACAGGGTATCCGCGATATGGTACACGGCGACATTGAAGCAACGGTAAAACAAGTCAATGATTTAACAAGCCGTATTGCAGCTCTTAACGAAGAGATTGTAAAGGTGAAAGCGATGGGAGATAATCCGAATGACTTAATGGATAAGCGGGATGTGCTTACCGAAAAACTTTCAACCTTGATTGACATTTCCGTTGATAAACGGGATGAAGATGAAACCTTTGTTATTCACACTGCCGGTTTGGAACTTGTGCAGGGGCGGACACACCGTACTTTCGATTTAAAGGCTTCCGTAATAAATGACAATTATGCTGATGTCGTATGGGCGGATTCGGGAAATTCCGCACATTTTGAGTCGGGCAAACTTGCCGCTTTAATTGAACTCCGCGATGTTGATATCCGCGATTCAATCCGCTCGCTCGATACGATGACGATGAACTTTGTCGATTTAGTAAATGATGTTCACCGGAATGCAATGACTCCGAACGGAAAAACCGGAATTGATTTTTTTAGAGAACAATATTTTATCAATAATACACTCGGCAACTTTGACGCAAACGGCGACGGCGAATACGATTCTTCATATATTTTTAGAATAACCGGAAGACATACGCTTGACCCGCGTGAACAAATCGGTCTTGAAGGTGTGCTGACGCTTTCTTCGGGTGAGGGGACGGTTCAAGTGCCGTATACTTCCACAGATATGGTTTCTGAATTGGTAGAAAGAATTAACCGTTCCGGTGCAGAAGTGGCTGCATACTTAGATCAAAATAATAAACTCGTTCTTAAAGGAACAACAGCTTTGAATAAAGAAAATCCCGATTTTGTTATCCGGCATATCGAAGATTCCGGACGCTTTTTGGCTGGATATTCGGGCGTTTTAAGTGCGGGAGGAGAAGCCGGTGCCTATGACTGGAGCAGGGCGAATGCCGTTGAAGTGTTAGACGGAGCTGAATTTGCCGTTTCGCCGATAGCTCATCCCTCCGGCTGGATGGAAATAAATCCTGTTATAAAAAGAGATATTCAAAATATTGCGGCAGGTTACAAAGGTCCGGACGGCGTTGCATATCCGGGTGATAATCGGGCGGCTCTTGCAATTGCCGCAATTAGAAATACGCCCGTTATGGTAGGCAATGCAAAAACGTTTGACGAATTCTTTGCCGATATGGTTACCGAAATCGGCTTAAAAGGCGAACAATCGGAAATGATGTTGAATACGCAAACGGCAATCGTAAAAGAATTGCACGATATGCGCGACTCCGTTTCGGGGGTCAACATTGATGAAGAATTATCGGACATCATTAAGTTTCAACATGGATATAACGCTTCGGCAAAATTTATTTCTACCGTCAATGAAATGTTAGATACCATTATCAACAGAATGGGCGTGTAACGGATAAGTGAGGTATACAAATGGTAAAAAGAATTAGTACGAATATTCAGCATACCGATAGTAATTTTTCGGTAAGAAATCAAGAATCAAGACTGCACAATTTGCATAATCAACTACAATCGCAGCGCCGTATTCAGCAGTTGCGCGACGATCCGATTGCTGCGGGGCATTCGGTTCGGTATAAGTCTTTTTTAACCCGTCTTGAACGGTTTGAAAAAAATACGCAGACACTTCGCGACCAATATGCGGCAAGCGAAGCCTATATGAATAATTCCTTGCAGGTTATGCAGCGGCTTCGAGAAATGTCGGTGCAGGCTGCAAACGGAACATATACCCCAGACGACTTAAAGGATATGGCAGCAGAAGCGGACGAGCTTTTAAAAGAGCTTATCCAAAACGGTAATGCCGTTAATTCAGACGGAGTGCGGGTTTTTAGCGGAACAAAAAGTTTTACCGAACCTTTTGAGCCGGTAATGGGTAATGTTGAGGGAGCAGGTTCTCCGGTTATCACGAATGTGCGGTATAACGGTACCGTTAATTCAAAAGAGGTTGAAACCGATGAGCTTTCTTTTATGCGTGCCGATAATGCGGGCAACAGAATCTTTTGGGCTGAAAAACAAACGCTTCTTTCTCAAACGGATGCCCGCAATTTCATAGTAAAAGAAGATACCGAAATTGAAGTTGACGGCATAAAGATTCCCCTTATCGCGGGCGACAATGTGTATGCTATAATTTCTAAAATTAACGATTCCGGCGCAGCAGTAAAAGCCTCCATTGATCCTGTTACAAGCGGTTTGAATTTAACAACAACCGATGCCCGCCAACTTTGGCTGAGAGATGCCGAAAATGGAACGGTACTTTCGGATTTAGGTCTTGTAAAAGCTCAACAAAGACCGCCTTATAATTTAGCCGATTCGGTGCGTGTTTCAGGCGGTTCTCTTTTTGACGCAGTTATTGCAATGCGGGATGCCTTGCTTTCAGGCGAACAAGAATCGCTCGGAGGAAAAATATTGGGCAGTATCGACGGCAGCATCCACAATTTGACTACCCGCATGGCAGAAACCGGTTCGCAATATGCAAGAGCGGAAACAACATTAGCGAGGCTTGATACGGTTCAGCTGAATGTAACCGCCGCCGAATCCCGCGAGGCGGATTTGGATATAACCGAAGCTATTACCAACTTAAAGATGTTTGAACATACACACCAAGCCTCTTTAAGCGTTTTGGGAAGACTGTATAAAGATTCTCTTTTAAATTATTTACGATAAATTGAGTTTCTCTATTAATGTTGAGAGTTTTATATGGGAGCAAATTCATTCGGAAACTTTTTTACGGTTACTACTTTCGGAGAGAGTAGAAGTGCCGCTCTCGGTGCAGTAATTGACGGCTGTCCGGCAGGAATTGAATTAACCGAAAAAGATATTCAGATTTGGCTTGATAGGAGAAAACCTCGTGCAATTATTGGAAACAAGGAGTATACGGCTCATGTATTTTCTACACACAGAGACGAAAGCGATGTGTGTGAAATCCTTTCGGGAGTATATGAGGGGAAAACTTTGGGTTCTCCTATTGCAGTACTTGTGCGGAATTCTGAGACTTCTTCAAAAAATTATGATACCTTAAAAGATATTTACCGCCCGTCGCATGCCGATTACGCGTATGAGACAAAGTTCGGTATTCGTGATTACCGCGGCGGCGGTAGGGCATCTGGTAGAGAAACCATAGGACGCGTGATAGGCGGTGCTGTTGCAAAAAAAGTATTGGATTCTTATTTAAAAAAAATGATAAGAAAAAAAATCAAGATAACAATTTGGGCGGAAGAAATTGCAGGAATAAAAACCGGTAAAATTTGTGAAAATGATGTACTGCCGCAAAATGTTTTGGATAAACTTTTATATCTATCACGCGAAAAAGATTCAGCGGGCTGTATTTTAACTGGTGAAATTTTAAATGTTCCCGAAGGTTTGGGCTCTCCTGTTTTTAATAAACTCGATGCGGTTCTTGCACAAGCCTTGATGTCAATAGGAGGCGTAAAGGCTGTGGAAATCGGAAACGGTTTTAAATCCGCAGCCCTTACCGGAAGCAAAAACAATAATATCGAAAAAAATTATTCCGGAGGGATTGCAGGCGGAATCAGTGCTGCGCCGCTTCCTGACTTCAGCGTTCCTTTACAAAGCCGCTCATGTACAGTACTTTTTAGACTTGCCGTAAAACCGCCTCCCTCTATAGGTAAAATTCAAACAGCCTTTAATTCCGCCGGAGAAAAAATTACTTTTTCTATAACAGGCGAGCATGACATCTGTTTATTCCCAAGGATTGTTCCTGTTGTAGAAGCTATGGTATATTTAACTATTATGGATGCCGTTGCCGCAAGATTCGATTTGCCCTTACGGCAATAGTATCATAATCAATCCCATTAGTAAACAATTTTTATTGCAAAATTTAAAAAGTGATTAAATTCTTTACCTTTCGCACCTTTACGCCATTCATTTAATTGTTTTTGTTGTTCCGCTTTTATTGCATCTATATCGTTTATATTGACGGATGTATTCTTTTTGTATATATTCTTATTTATACCGCCGTTTATATTTGCTTCAAAAATATATCCTACCTTTACTTGAATTATTCCTCCTGATTTTATAATCGGAAAGTTATATGCAAGTTCCAGTTCAAGCTGGTTTACATATTGAATTGTTTTTTGTTTCATAAAGGGTGTCGAATATAAAAAAGCGTGGTCATCCCAAGATGTTTCGTTGTCATTTTTTCCTTTTGATGTTGCGGTAGGATGATTAAAGACGGAGCCGTCGGTAGTATATTCTTTTGAAAAATAACTTTTTACAAGTTTTAATTGAGTATCGTCATTCATATCATTTATACTTTCAGTAATATTAGCATGCCGTATAAATGTATTTGAAATATTTATATCCATACCATACAAAGGTCTTAATTTTAATTTTAAATTTATACGATCGGAATTGGGAGGTAAATTAGTACCTAGCGGTTCACCATTATGAGTAAAGTTTTGATAATTAGGATAATCACTGCGATGGCTGTCTACATGTGTGTAGCAATATGGTGTTATCAGCGTATAATTAAAATCTACAAATGTAAACCAGTAGTCTTTTGGAAGTGCATAAGATATTCCAAATTGTCCCGCCATTCGCCACCTTGCAGATTTAAATTTTATTATTTCATTAAAGCCCAAATCATCTGCAAGTAATACGCAATCAAGTTTTAAACCCAATACCGGTTTAATACTGAATGTAAGTCCAAGTAGACTATTGTCCGGAAAGCCGAAAATGCTTTGTCCGATAAAAAACGCTGAAAGCGGTATAAGATATATCGGTTCAAATCTTTTTCCATAAATCATCATGTCTATAATTCCAAGTGAAATCCATGGTAATGGACGGTATTGAATTGAATGCGCTGTTAAAAATTTTTTTGGATATAAATCTGATTTTTTGTCATTTGATGCGGAAATTGCCAGAAGCGTTTGGTTATATGTAAATTTTTCTTTGTTTACAACAAAAATAAATTGACCGGCATGCATTCCCTGTTTTCCGATTAGTATATTATTTTCTGCAAATGGTCCAAATGATGTTCTTGCCATACCCGCCATAAAATAATATTCTGGGGTGCCTATAGCAACTCCGGAATTGAACATAGGGAGAAGTGTAAATTTTCCTACGACACTATTATCTTCTGCAATATCTTTTGTAGAAAATTTAAATGCCGGTAATTTTTCTTGTTTTGGAATATTGTTTAACAAGGAAAAATTGACGTGAGCTGAGCCGGTGAGTATTTCACTTAACGAGAAATTTAATTCCATAACAGGAGACAAGGAAAAGTCAGTTTGCTTTTTCGGCAACTTTATTCCTACTGTTGACATTCCTCCAAAGTGAAAGACTTTACCGAAAAATCTATTTTGATATTCTTTTGCTCTACGGATTTGATTACTGCTTCCTTTTTCAGTAACGATATTTAAAATTCTTTTTATTTCTTGTAATGGATATGGACGTATTAATGGAGCATCATCAATAAGTCCAGTATTTTCCCATATTTTTACATCTTCATAAAACGGGTCAAATATGTCCACAGGAGCTTGTGCGGACACACATACACAGCATAAACAAAAAAGCAATGTAAAAATTTTTTTTCTCATGTTTTATTCCTTATCTTTTTGAGTTATTGATTGTATCTATATATATTTTTTCTATTTTTTCTGCAAATTTTTGAGATGAAAACTCATCAACTATAGTGATTCCTTTTTTTGCATATTCCGCTATTTCGGTTTTATGTTCCACTGCAAATTGAATTTTTTCGATAAGTTCTTCATCTGTTTTAAAAAGGAGCCCTGTTTTTTTATCTAAAACAATTCCGTCTATATTGGTATCGTCATAAACCAATACGGGGATGTTTGCAGCCATTGCTTCAATAATAGTAAGTCCTTGTGTTTCCGTTTTTGAAGGGCTTATAAATAAATCTGCCAGTTTGTAATAACGCGGTACATTTTCATTCGGTATTTTATTTGTAAAGAATACATTTTTAGTAAGCCCTAAGGTTTTCACTTTTTCTTCAAGTTCAATTTTATGAGGACCGTCTCCTACAATAATAAGTTCGGCATTATTTTTTTTAACGACTTCAGTTAAAGCATTGACAAGCATATCTATGTTTTTTTCTTTTGAGATACGTCCAAGAAAAATAATTTTAAATGAATCGTCTTTTAAACCGAGAGATTTTCTTAATTGCAATATTGTATCCGGCGATATTTCCTTTTTAAAATTGTCTAAGTTTATTCCATTAGGAACAACATAGATATTGTTTTTTATGCCATAGCTCTCAAGTAATTTTTTTGTTTTTATGGACGGCACAATCACCCCTGAGAAAGGGTGTATATATTTTTTTGCAAAAAATTTTGCTATTTTTTTTAATTGTTTTTGCCCGATGTTTGAAATGTAATGCGTATATTCTTCATGAACGGTATGATATGTATGTAAGAGCGGAATATTTAAATCTTTTGCGATGAGTTTGCCGAAAGCTCCCATAGTAAATTCAGTTTGCGTATGAATAATATCAAAATTCAGATTTTTTACCTTGTTGTAAATTTTTGTATATTTTAAAAATAAACCTATTCTAAATTCCGACCATTTTAAAAAGGGAATGGAAAAAATTCTTATTATATGTTTAGAATCTTTATCCGTAAAATTTTTAACGGCAGGAGTTATTATATATACTTCATGTCCGCGTTTTTTTAGCATTTCTTCCAAATTGATAATTGACGTAACTACTCCGTTTATTTGCGGATAATAACAGTCTGTAAAAATACCTATTTTCATATTAAATTAAAACTCCAATATTATAAAAGGAATCTCTAAAAATTTAACCGAGTTTTTAGAGATGCCTTAAAGTCAATACCTATATTTTAACGCACCGAATATGAAATTCCTGTTGAAAAATAAACAGCGTGCCCTTTTACTTTTCCGTGAGCGATTGTCCATGATATGCTTCCGGTTAAATCAAGATTTTTTATGATATTGTAATAAGCCTCAAGTTCTAAGGTGTGAAAGTAAGCAGGGTTTCCTGTAGGGGTTTTCCACTTAGCCATTTTTACGCCTTCTTCTTTTGGGAAATTCGATGGGTAATATTTTTTATCTGCTTTTTTGAAAAATGTTTCTTCATTTTCACCTTTGCATAAGAATGTATAGGAAAAACTTGCTCTGTATTTACGCGGTGCATTAAAATCGGCTTTAAAAAAAACTGCTATTGTATCGGGTCCATTTGGATTGGTAACCCAGTTCTTTATTTCCGAGTCCTCGTAGGTTTTGCTTGCATATACATTTTCTTTTCGGGTAGTGTAAAAGCTGTTTGACTTTCCTGCATGTCCTATATACAGCCATGGGTCGGCATACATAAATTCTGCGGTAAACGTAAGATAGGCGGGTTTAAGCGGTACCGTATATTCAATACCGGCAAGACCGCCCATACTGTTCGGGATATTATTGGCACCGCCCTTTAGTTCCGAAGCCGTTTGGAATTGGTTCATTCCGAATTGTCCGTAAATACGCAAGTTTTTAACGGGAACAATATTGATGTCAAACCCAAGCTGGCAGCCTATCGAGTCTTCATCGTTTTCATGTTTGATATACGGTTGTTTCCACGGCGCATAATTGTGGAAAGCCATAAAAGGATTTAAAAATTTAGGGTCAAATACGGAATCCAGCATAATTCCCTCATGCAGCGTAATTGAAATCTGCTTTACGGGACGTATACTTATTTCATGTGTTATAAAAAAGCGGGTAGGTTCCAATTCAGCTATTGTCATATCCAGTTTTACATATTTACAAAATAAAGCTGCATTTACAAAATCCAGCCGATCTGCCGTATTTCCAATCAGCATTCCGCCGCTTAGAGTTTTTCCTGCATTTAGTCTTCCGCGCCCGATATGCAGATTAAAAAAACTATTTCCTATCGAAAAGCCCGCTTTTTTAGGGAAGTGATAATCTATAGCATTTTGAGCCAACGGTAAATTGGTATATGGATATGAAAGATTAAAACCGCTGAAGTTTTTTTCCAGTACAGGTACACAGTAACCGTAACAGTATTTTGAAAAATAGAATTCAAACGGAAGTGCAATCAACTCGGGAGCTTTATTATAGCGTGTAAACTTATTTATTTGAGGTTCTTTTTCGCCGTTATGCAAATATTGCGCCTGAAGAGCGAGTTTTAAGTTAATATCAAAAGCAAAAATTCCGCGTAAAAAAAGTGCATTATTGTCATAAACGGATTTATATAAATTTTCGTATATCCTAAGACCTTCTTCCGAAATTACCGTTTGGTTTATTTCCTCAAATCCGAGTTTTAATTCCGCAAGAGAAACCGGTTTTTTATATGAAAGCCAAACCGAACCGCTTTCCATAGAAGCGAGGTATAACTCGTCGTAAATGAAAGAATCATATTCATATAAAATTTTTGAATATGAAAACGTATCTTGCGAATAGGACGACACTGCTGCGACAAAAAATAATAACATGGAAATAATAGGTTTTCGTTTCATACCGTTATTCTATATATAAAAACGATTTAGTTCAAGTATTCCCAAATTTGTAAATGAATTGTGCAATATCGTTAAGACCGTTTTTAATATTCAATCTATGTATATGGGAATGCACTTCTTTTAATGCCTGCTCATTTTCTAAAATTTCTTCCGTTTTTTTTACAATTTCTTTAGAAGTTTTAAGGTACCACCCCGCTTTATTTTTCGTAACATACAAAAGATTTCCCCATTCCTGACCCCGTACGTATGTTGAAAGAATTAAGGGCTTACCGATTGAAAGAGCCTCCATAATTATCGCCGGGCAGCTTTTTGTAATTATACAATCGGCTATGTTCATAAGAGCGGGCATGAAATCGACAAATCCGAATATTTTTATATTTTTAAAACCAGTTATTTTTACCAAATATTCTAGCGCATATTTTATCTCTTTATTTTTTCCGCAGACTGCAATTAAATAAAATTTCGTTTTTGCACGAATAAACGCATTTATAATTTTAACCGCTTGTTTTAAACCCTCGCCGCCGCCGGCAATTAAAACAATTTTTTTATTTTCAGGTATATTATATTGTTTCTTTGCTTTTATTTTTTCTTCATTCGTATAGCATTTATCAAAATTTTGTGAAAGCATAAGAGGAAAGCGATGAACCTTTTCATCCTTAAAATTATATTTTTTTACGGCTTCTATTTTTAATTTATTTGAAAATACTATAAGTTCAGTGTTTTTTTCATAAAACCATATCGGATGCGCAGTAAAGGGATCCATAACGATGCTTATAAGCGGAATTGCCGGGTCTACTCTGTTTATAGCTGTTCTGGCAAGCGTGATAAGAATTTCATGCGTGCATACAATTTTTGAAATTTTATTTTTTTTGATGAATCTGACTAAACTGGGGATAAAAAAAGGCGCAAGATTTTTTTTTGCTATATCTAAAATAAATTTTATGCCGGTAAACTGATAAAATGCAACATAGCCTTTTTCAAAAAAATTGGAAGAAAATGAGTAGCCTTTTTCAAAAAAAAATTTTGCAACAGGCATGTTTTCTTCAACCCCGTTCTTTAACTTACATGTAACTTCTTCAGGATATAACTCGGTTAGCTTTTCGGCTAAGGCTTTTGCGCCGGATATATGTCCTGCTCCCGTTTTTAAATATAAAAAACCTATAATTTGCTTCATTGGTAAATGATACTAAAAAAGAAAAAATTATACAATAGGTGAATTTTGTTGATTATAACGTATATTTGATATTGTTTTTTCCTTGTTTTTCCTTGTAAGTTGACATTTTAGATTTTTTGTTATATAGTGTCCTAAAAGCAATGTAATTTTTTATAAAAATCTTATGGGCTTATTATTTATGCGGAAAGTTTAATACCCCGCCGTTCTGCGGCGGGGCTGGTGATTGGTAAAATTAAAGTTTTTTGATATATATGCCGATATAGGAACGGATATATAGTATGTTTTTATTCGTGCGGAGGGTTTAATACCTTGTTGCTGCGCAACGTATGCTCTGCGTCGTAACGAAGGGTATTAAAGCCGACTGCAACCACCTTATAAGAACATACAATGCGAAACATTGAGCATTGTACCTCGACGCTCTGCATCGAGGTTATTGATTGTTGTTAGATTAAGTCGGAGGCTTTATGAAAAAAGCGGTTTATTTTATTGTCGCAATTATCGGTTTGGCTGCGGGGTTATATGCAGGCGGTTCCAAAGATATTAGTACGGTCGAAATGACATCTCTGGAAAGCTGGCAAGAGCCGCTTGATATTTCAGGTAAAAAAAAGGGTAAGTATAATATTCTTATCACTGCCAAAGACCTAGCGGGAAACGAAGGCTATTACGGTCCGTTTAATATGTATATCGATCCTAATTCGGATTTACCGATTGTACATATCAGCAGTCCTATGGATGACTCCTGTATTGTAGGCAATGTAAATATTGTAGGTACTTGTATAGATGATGATGCAGTCGCATACGTAGAACTTAAAATAGATAATGGAGAAGAAGTTTATCGGGCAAAAGGTAAGGAATTTTGGTCATACTATATAAATACAAAAGAATTTGAAGAAGGTAAGCACACCATTGAGGCATGGGGCGTTGATATAAACGGAGTACGCGGAAAATCGGTAAAAACCTCTTTTCATTTAGACCGTCATCAGCCGGAAACCAATATTCAAAATAAAGCGGTCGGAGAACTTGTTTCAGGTAAAATTTCGTTAGAAGGTATTGTAGAAGACGGGAACGGGATAGAACGGCTTTTATATTCACTTGATGACGGCGTAAAATTTGAGAATATAAATCTTTCCTATAATAAAAGAACGGGTAAATCTTCATTTAAATTAAATATAAACACAAAAACAATCCCCGACGGACCCAAAATTTGCTGGTTTAAAGCAATAGATAAGCAGGGCTCAATAGGTATTTATACTTTCCTATTTTTTGTAGATAATACCGCTCCGACTGTGGAATTCGTATATCCTGAAGAAGATTCGGGAGCGCAAGGCAGTATTTTTTCCGTTGCAGGTAAAGCATTTGATACCGTAGGTCTTGAATCTCTTACTTGGCGTTACGGAAAAGAAAGCGGCGAATTTGAAATCAAACCCGGGAATAAATATTGGGTTAAGGAATTCAATTTTGCAAAAGAAAATATAAAGTCTGTCCTTATCGAAATTATAGCAAAAGATGCGGCTGGGAATGTGGTTAGCGCAAAAAGGACAGTAGAGATTGATAAAACAAAAGATATGCCGGTTGTAAATGTGGCGAGTCCTAGGGACGGTTCACAAATCGTAAGCGATTTATTTATTTCGGGTATTGCCTATGATCCTTACGGGGCTTCCGAAATACGTTATAAAATAGATAAAGGTGAAGAAAAAACATATAATACGGAATTCGGAGCTTTTGGTCTTACCGAAAACAATATTGCTGCCGGCGAACATACGCTTACCGTATATGCAGTAAATAAATACGGTGTATCCGGCAAGCCTGTAACCGTTAAATTTACTGCAGGAGGAGCAGCACCTTCAATCTTATTTGAAAATAACGAAACGGTAATTCCCGTTTATGATGTTAAAAGCAAAGTATCTACGGCAATACATGTTTTTTCCTCGGCAGGCTTAAAATATGTTTCGGCAAGTTTTAATGAAGAAGAAGAAACACCCGTGCAAATTAAAGCGGGTCAGACAGAATACATCATTCGTCCTGCAATAAATGCCAAATCTGAACCCGGTATTTATACGGTTTCGGTAACCGCGATAGATATGCAGGATAGAACGGCACGCCAAAAATTGGTAGTAGGTGTTGTATCTTCTGCAGGAAGCAGCGGAAGTGAAAACTTTGTTTGGGCAAAAGGCAATACTACAGATGCCGGCAGTGTTATACTGCTTGATGGAAAACCTATTTCCGGAGTATATCAACCGAATGAAGGTGCTGCTATAGAAAGCGTTGAGGTTGTAGGCGGCTCAGGTTTTAGTGCTGAAGTTGACGGCAATGAGATAAAACTTTCTTCTTTAAAAGACGGTTTATTTAAGGGCGTAGGGGTTAAAATAACCGATACAAACGGTTCGGTATATACAAGTCCGTTGATAGACATTTATTCGGATATGTCCGTACCGGTTTTAAGTCTTGAAACTCCGCAAGAACCCTCTTTTGTAAAGAATTCGATTGCGCTTAAAGGGAGCGTAAGTGATGGTGCGGGAGTGAAATCGGTGTCATATTCAATGGGAGAAGACAGTCCCTTTGTTCCCATAGGCACTTCCTTTAACGAAATTATAAATATAACTTCACAAGAAGACGGGCTTATTGTTGTTACCATCAAAGCTGAGGATAAGGCGGGAAGAGAAATGACGGAACACCGCATTTTTTATAAAGATACCGCTGCGCCCGAAGCGGCAATGGTTGAACCGGTAAGCGGCGATAAAGTAAACGGTTCAATTTATGCCGTATTTAAAGTTAATGAAACTTTCCCGCACGTTAAGGCGGAATACAGAGGCGGCGGTAAAAATTCCCAATGGCAGGAATTTGAATATAATACGCTGCCTCACATTATAATAGGTACGCCGGAAGACCCGGTAACCAACAATATGCAGTTTAGGTTTACCGACCTTGCCGGTAATGCGCGTATATTTAATAATTACACCTTTTTGATAGATAATTCCGTTGATATACCGGTGGTGGAGCTTCATTTACCGGCGGATAATGAAGTTATCTTTAAAGACTTTGAAATTTCGGGTATTGTTTATGATGATGACGCTCCGGCAAAATTATATTACAAAATAGATAATGAAGCCTATAGATCAATGGATATAAAAAATACTTTTTCAATCCCGATGCTCTTAACAGATTTAACCGATAACGAACATACAATCACAGTTTACGGTGAAGATATTTATGGTGTAAAAAGCGAGCCTGTTTCGCGAAAAATTCGTGTTTCTTTAAATCTGCCGGTTTCAGCTGTTACTTCGCCTAGTATTTCGGAAACAGTTAAAGGTGTAGTAAGTATTACCGGAACGGCAACGGATAAAAACGGAATACAACAAGTTGAAATATCTATAGATAACGGTAATACATTCAGCCTTACGGAAGGTAAGGAAGAATGGAGCTATACGGTAAATACTACGATAATTGATGACGGCACTCATGTAGTTTTTGTCAGAACTACGGATAATTACGGACGGCAATCGTTATTTTCAAGTTTAATTAACATAGACAATACACCGCCTGTTTTGAAATTTGAGTATCCTCTTTCCGGTTCTAAATTGGATTCGCATTTATTTGTTTCAGGACAAACTATGGACAATATTTCGCTTGAGGGGGTAACGCTTAAAATTAAGAGCTTATCGGGAGGGCAAGTACCGGCAAAACTTGCAGAGATGAAACTTGATACAACATTACTGACCTCGAAAGATATAGATATTTCTTCACTTGCCGAGGGCCGTTATAATTTGGAAATAAGCGGCGTAGACAAGGCAAGCAATGTCAGTGAGGTATCGGTAAACTTCGATGTTTACAGAAAAAAAGATAAAGAAAGAATAGACCTTTTATATCCTCTTAACGGTGAAACCGTGCGCGGCGAATTTAATATTTACGGAAAAGTAATTGCCGAAAAAGAGATTGCAAGTGCAACATTATATATTGACGGCAAGCAAGTTGAAAGCTCTGAAATTTCAAAAACCAATTATGCTGCATTTAAAATGAATCCTGAAAACATCACTGACGGAGTTCACAAGATTGAAATAAAATGTATGTGCGAGGACGGTAAGGTTTTAGTATCAAATATCCATACCGTAAAATATGAAACTGTAGGTCCGTGGATTACAATCGATAATTTTGCAATGGGCGACTTTGCCATTGAGCGTCCTTATTTAAAAGGGCGGGCGGGGTATACCGTTTCGGATGAAGAAATTGCAAATGTAAATTCAAAATCTGCAACCGCAGAAGAAAAATACCTTTTTAAAGGTAAAAAACTTAAAAAGGTTGAAATAAGTTTTGATAATGGAAAAACTTTTGTTCCCGCTAAAATTAAAAAAGGGTGGCAATATAGAATTGAAACTGAAGATTTACATGAGGGTAATCACTTTTTGCTTGTGCGTGCAACTATGGAAAATAAAGAGGTTGCAATATGCCGTACTATCATAAAGGTAGATAAAACCGCTCCGGAGATAGTACTTATTTCTCCCGGTACGGGAGGCCGTTATAATAATTCAATAGAATTTACCGGTCTTTCTTCAGACGATATAGAATTGGTAAGCGTAGAAGCCGCCTTGAGAAAAGGCGATAAATCCAGTTATGGCGTGCCTAAATTTATTCAAGGTTTACACTTTGAAGCGGCTTTTTGGGGTGCTTCATTGTGGAATATGGGTATTGGTTTGAGCTTCTTTGATGATAACGTAAAAATACAGCTGCATTACGGGCATTTTTTACAAAGTCAATATAATGTAATACATGGGAAAGAAATGTTGAGATACGGCGGTCATATTTTTACACTAAAACTATTGGCAAATATTGTGGACATACCGTTCGGTTACTATTTTGGTCCCGATTGGAAATGGCTGCATTTTAATATGGCTTTCGGTGCACAATTCTCACTGTTTACGAAGACTCAAAGTAATAAGCCTCAAATTCTATCTGCATTGCTTGCTCAGGTAGAATTCCCCCGTGTTAGATTGCCTAAACGGAAGTACTTTAGGAGTTTCTCGTTCTTTACTGAGGGGCAGCTGTGGTTTATCCCTACCGATGTAAACTCGACAAAAGTTGTTGAAAAGAAAAAGAAAGGGATAAAGTCTATTATTCCTCATATTTCTTGCGGCATACGCGTTTACGTATTCTAATGATAAGGCTTCCAAAGGGCAGAACCCTTTGGAAGCCAAAAAAGAAAGGTTTGAGTAGGAACAACCCGTTCTTGTCGGATTGTTCCTACTCAAGATTGTTAGAACGGTCTTTCCGCTAAGTATTTGTATTCCATCCATTGCCGTTTGGCTTTTGCCACTGCCTTATCCAAGAGCATCTGAGCCCGTGCGGGGTCGGCATTTTTCAAAGCCTTAAAGCGGACTTCTTTATACATAAAGTCTGCAAGGTTAAAGTCCGGCTCTTTGCTGTCAAGCTGGAACGGATTTTTACCTTGGTCAACAAGACGCGGGTCAAACCGGTATAGCGGCCATAAACCGCAAGTTACCGCTTCTTTTTGGTTTGTCATACCCTTTGTCATATTGATTCCGTGATTGATACAATGACTGTATGCAATGATAATCGAAGGTCCGTCATAGCTTTCGGCTTCGCGGAAAGCTTTGATAACCTGCGTCATATTTGCACCCATCGAAATATGTGCAACATAAACATAGCCGTAACTCATTGCCATCATACCGAGGTCTTTTTTGCTTGTTTCCTTACCGGAAGCTGCAAACTTTGCAATTGCTCCGATAGGTGTCGCTTTTGACATCTGTCCGCCGGTGTTGGAATATACTTCAGTGTCCATAACAAGCACATTGATGTTCTTGCCTGAAGCGAGTACATGGTCTAGACCGCCGTAGCCAATATCATACGCCCAGCCGTCGCCGCCTAAAATCCAAATTGACCGCCTAATTAAGTGATCGGTTAAGGAATCAAGCTCCTTTGCAAGCTCATCATTCGATTTTGCCAATTCTTTTTTAAGCTCGGAAACAAAACTTCTCTGATCTTCAATTGCTGCATCATCGGCTTGAGCATTATTGAGAATCTTATCAATTACCCCTGCTGCAATTCCCTTTTCTTTTACCTTAACGGCAACTTCGCGGGCATACACGGCGAGCTTATCACTTGTCAGTCGCATACCGTACCCAAATTCGGCAGCATCTTCAAATAGCGAATTTGACCATGCCGGTCCTCGTCCGTCGGGGCGGGTCGCGTAGGGGGTTGTCGGCAAGTTTCCGCCGTAGATTGAAGAACAGCCCGTTGCATTTGCGATAACCGCTCGGTCGCCGAATAACTGTGAAAGCAATTTTACATACGGCGTTTCACCGCAGCCTGCACACGCACCTGAGAATTCAAAGAGCGGCCGTTTCATTCCAATGCCCTTCGGTGCATTTAAGTTCAATTTTTTTGCATCGGGGTCTGGGAGTTTATCAAAGAAGAAATTCCAATTTTCAACTTCCGTCTTTCTGTTTTCTACAAAGTTCTCCATATTGATAGCTTTAACTTCCGCATTTTCTTTCGATTTTGCAGGACACTGCTGAACACAAAGCCCGCAGCCGGTGCAGTCTTCAGGCGAAACCTGAATGGTAAAGTGAGCGTTTTCAAATTCTTTCCCTTTATAAGGAACAGCCTTAAAGCCTGCAGGGGCGGTTTTAAGCAGTGAAGAATCATAAGCCTTCATTCGGATACAAGCATGCGGACAAACCATTGTGCACTGACCGCACTGAATACAAATGTCGCTCTTCCAAATAGGGATATGTTCTGCAATAGCTCTCTTTTCATATTGCGTAGTTGCCGTCGGGAACGTTCCGTCATTGGGAATTTGGCTGACCTTTAATTCATCGCCTTTTTGAATAGCAATTTTGCCCAAAACTTCTTTGACGAATTTGGGAGCGGATTCTGCAATGGCAGGGTGTCTCTTTAATTTGCTGGTTGCAGTTTTCGGATAGTCAACCTTTTCAACACCATCAAGTGCCATATCGATTGTCGTAATATTTTTTTGAACAATCTCCGGTCCTTTTTTGCCGTAAGATTTTTCAATAAACTTTTTAATTAAATCGACGGCTTCGGATTCCGGCAAAATACCGAAAATCTTAAAGAAAGCAGTTTGCATAACAACATTGATTCTGGTGCCCATTCCTGCTTTTTCTGCAATCTTGATAGCGTCAATGACAAAGAATTTCGCTTCTTTTTCTATGAGCTGCTTTTGCACCTCAATCGGAATTTTGTCCCAAATTTCGTCCTTGCCGTAGGGTGCATTCAAAAGGAACGTGCCGCCCTGCTTTAAGGTGCTTAGCATATCATAAGTTTCAAGATAGGTGAATTTATGACATGCGATAAAATCTGCATTGGTAATTAAATACGGCTTTCTGATATTGTGCTTTCCGAAACGCAAGTGAGAAATGGTAAAGCCGCCCGATTTTTTACTGTCATAGGCAAAATAGGCTTGAGCCTTGTTGTCGGTTGCTTCGCCGATAATTTTAATTGAGTTTTTATTTGCACCGACCGTACCGTCCGAACCCAAACCGAAGAACATTGCCTGATGCATATCTTTATCTTCAAGTTTGAATGAGGGGTCGTATTTTATGCTGGTGTGGGTTAGGTCGTCCTCAATACCGACGGAGAAGTTAGATTTTTTCTCTCCGCTAAGATTGTCGAATACGCCTTTTACCATTGCGGGAGTAAATTCTTTAGAACCTAATCCGTATCTTCCGCCTAGAATTGTAGGATAATGAGTAAAGGGGCATTTTTTAGCAGCCTGCATTTCGCCGATAGCGGTTCGGACATCTTCATAAAGCGGTTCGCCTAAAGAACCTGGCTCTTTGCAGCGGTCGAGAACGGCGATGCCTTTTACGCTTGCAGGGAGTGCTTTAACAAAGTGTTCGGCACTGAACGGCCGGTATAATCTCACTTTAAGGACGCCGTATTTTCCGCCTTTAGAGTTAAGTTCATCTACGGTTTCTTCTACCGTTTCCGCACCCGAACCCATAAGAACGATAACATTCTCTGCGTCGGCTGCTCCGTGATAGTCAAATAGATGATATTGTCTGCCGGTCAGTTTTGCATATTTATCCATTGCCTTTTGAACAATTTCGGGAGTTGCAAGGTAGTATTTATTTACGGCTTCTCTGCCTTGAAAGTAAATGTCAGGGTTTTGTGCAGTTCCGCGAAGCTCGGGTTTTTCGGGGGTAAGCCCGCGTTTTCGGTGGGCTCTTACCAATTCATCGCTGACCATTTCTCTCATCACATCGTATGAAACTTCTTCAATCTTTTGAATTTCGTGGCTTGTTCTAAAACCGTCGAAAAAGTGAAGGAAAGGAACCCTTGCTTCCAGTGTGGAGGCATGTGCGATGATAGCTAAGTCCATGACTTCCTGTACGGAGTTTGAAGAGAGCATTGCCCAGCCGGTTTGGCGGCAAGCCATAACATCTTGGTGGTCGCCGAAAATTGAGAGGGCACTGCAAGCAACTGCTCTGGCTGCAATGTGGAAAACCGTACTCGTCAATTCGCCTGCAATTTTGTACATATTGGGAATCATCAAAAGAAGCCCTTGCGATGCAGTAAAAGTGGCAGATAACGCTCCTGTGGTAAGTGCTCCATGTACGGCACCGGCGGCACCTGCTTCGGATTGAAGTTCTACAACATCGGGTACCGTTCCCCAAATATTCTCTCGTCCGCGTGCCGAATATTCATCGGCAACTTCACCCATCGGGCTTGACGGCGTAATGGGATAAATGGCAATTACTTCGCTTAGAGCATGAGCGACATGACCTGCGGCAGTGTTGCCGTCAATCATTACAAGTTTTTTTTCAAGGCTCATAAAAAACCGTCCTTATATAAAAGTATTAGGGATATTTATATCAATTATACTATGGAAAGAAATGTGTGAAACGCATACTGTAGAATATAATGGAAATAAAATATCCCATTCGGCAGGATAGCATAAAATAAATATTTTTGCAAGAGTAATTTTTTATTTTTTTTAGAATTTGGGATTGTGCCGAATGATGTAAGATTTTGTCGGATAATCCATTAAAATTTTCTCAATACCTAATTGCAAACTTCTTCATTCCGTTTTACGAAAGCAATTACCTTATATGTCAGCGGAGTAAAAATAACTTCGATTGCCGTTTTAAAAAGATAATTTGAAAAAGCCATTGTAATAAGCACGGAAAAGCTGTAAATTCCGGTAAAAGCAATTGCAACAAAAACGGCACTGTCAATAAGCTCTCCTACCAGTGTAGAGCCGATTGTTCTCAGCCAAAGGTGTTTTTCTTTTGTAATTTTTTTTATTTCGGATAAAATATATGAATTTGAAGTAGCTCCTAAAAGATAGCCTGCGAGACTTCCTGCCGTTATCCTCGGCATTTGCAACAGAATGTCATCGAAAGCTTTTTGAAGCTGCCATTCCTGTTCTGACGGAAGAATACTTACTATGTAAATATTAAAGGAGGTAAAAAGAAGCATAAAAAAGCCCGCCCAAATAATTTTTTTTGCGGTTTTATGTCCGTAAATCTCTGCGAGAACATCTCCTAAAATGTACGAAAAAGGGAAGAGAAGCGTCCCTCCGTCAAAGACGAATACGCCTAGTTGTATCATTTTTACCGCTAAAATATTCGATAAAACCAAAATGCCGACAAAGAGTCCCGAAATGACGGGCAAGAAATTCTTTTTCTTAAATGAGGCTGTTTTTTCGCCCTCTTGTGTTAATGTAATGTTTCCCATTTAAAATATTTCCAAGTTACTAACCTAATACAACAGGGTATCTTTGTCAAGGGTTTTGCAGATTTTTAACAACAAAGACACAAAAGACACACAAAAAAACAGACCTTGACAAAAATTTTTATTTGCTATATATTATTGAATATGAATAATTTTAAGGAGCATATTTTGAAATGCAATATTCTAGCTATATGGTACCCCCCCCCCCCCCCCCCC
>CALINC010000024.1 GCA_938045195.1 uncultured Treponema sp. | reverse complement strand
ACACGCATATATAGCTATAGGTATGCTTTAAATTTATGTTTTCCGTTTCTCTTAAATAACCTTACAAAAAATCACTTCTTTTGCGTTTTTACATTTTTAAAAATTTATTACTCGTTTACATTTTATTTATTTTCTCAAATTTTATGGGTATTAACTTTTATTTTAGGGAGTAAAAAGAAACTGAAGCTGGAGCGGTTTATCCGTTCATGGAACCGGTTAAAAGAATTCTTTTTCAAAAATAAAAAAGCGGGAATATTTTCTCGCAAGGAGAGTTTAACATGAAAAATCGAAGAAATGTTTCGGTATTGGCTGCACTGACCTTAATGGTTAGTACAATGGTTTTGTTTACAGGTTGTAATCAAATTTACAAAAAGAAGTTGATAGGAGTTTGGGAAGTCGAAAAGGTGAGTGGTGTAGATTTACCACCTTCACCGGTAGATGCAAAAGTATATGCATATTTTACCGATGACGGAACATGCGGTACGGTTGCAAAGGTTACACAAGGAGCTGTAAGTGGAATTTTTAAAGGAGAGGAAGCAAAATATGAGTTCAATAATCCTAAACTGACTATTAAAATAATTGGAGAATCACTTACGCTAGATTGCAAGTTCTCCGGCAAAAAATTAATCTTGAAAGGGAAAAGTGAAAATGAAGAAGTAAGTATTGAATTAAAAAAAGTTTCGTCACCTTCGCTTAATGAATGTAAAAATGCTAAAAAACCAACCGGCATTGGAGGTTAATTAGACTTACATTTTTTTCCGTCCTGAATATTTTTGAATGTTCCTTCTTAAATATTCAGGGCGGTTTTTTATGTCAATTAAACCAAAAACAGTTACTACGCGCTAAAAGATTGAAAAGTTGGTTTTTTGTAAAAAATTTTGACACACGTAAAACAAATTATTGACAAATATGCCCCACGAATGTTATAATCGCCCAATACATAAAGCGGGGAATAATTTGACATACTTTTTTGAAACATACGGCTGCCAAATGAATCATGCAGAATCCTCTTCTATGGAGCAGCTTTTACTTAAAACCGGCTGGGCAGCTGCTGCCGACGCGGAACACTGCGATCTTCTTATTATAAACACTTGTTCGGTACGCATAACCGCAGAAACCAGAGTATTAGGCAGGCTCGGTCATTTTTCGGGATTAAAGAAAAAGCGCAATTTTTTCGTTTTGCTCATAGGCTGTATGGCAGAACGGCTTTATGATGAAATTCAAAAACAATTTCCGCTTGTAGATTATGTTGTTGGAATGTTTGAACGTAATCTACTGCCGAAAATATTTGATGAAATAAAAATGCGTGTGAAAGACGGCAGCTATCTTTCGGAATTTATGGGAAAAACAATAGACGAAAAACCGGTTTCGGGCTATCACTTTGCAGAAATCTCTCATAGCCCTCATGCCTTTCAAAGTTATGTTCCTATTATGAACGGCTGCAATAATTTTTGTACATACTGTATTGTTCCCTATGTGCGGGGAAGAGAGGTATCTCGCCCCGTAAGTGAAATTTTACATGAAATAGATTTTCTTGCGGAAGCCGGCGTTCGGGAAATTACTCTTTTGGGGCAAAATGTCAATTCGTATCACGGAATATATGAAGACGGAAGCCCTGTAGACTTTCCTGATTTGCTCAGCCTCATTGCAAAAAAAGCAGCCGAAAAAGATTCCATACGGTGGATTCGGTTTATGGCAAGTCATCCAAAAGATATGTCCGATAAATTAATTGAAGTAATTGCCGCCGAATCGCGGATTTGCAAACTGGTGCATCTTCCCGTACAGCACGGTTCGAACAAAATCTTAAAACGTATGAATAGGGTGTATACGGTTGAGCATTATAAAAATAGAATAAAAAAGTTAAAAGAAACCATACCGAATTTTGCTTTAAGCACCGATATTCTCATCGGTTTTCCGGGAGAAACCGAAGAAGATGTGCAGCTTACGCTCGATTTAATGAAAGAAATGGAATTTGACGCTGCTTTTATGTATCATTATAATCCGCGTGAGGGAACCAGGGCGTATGATTTTCCGGATAGGATAGAAGAAAGTGTGAAAATTGAACGGCTCGGGCGTGTTATCGATTTACAGCTTAAAATAACGGCAAAAAAAATGCGGCAAAGGCTTGGCAAAAAAATTCCTGTTTTAGTGGAATCTCATTCCAGAAATAACGAGGATGAACTTTTCGGGCATAGCGAATTAGGGGAAATGACCGTAATAGAAGGAAACCCGCCCGAAAGTCTTATAGGAAATTTTGCATTTGTGGAACTAAAAGAACTGAAAGGCAAAACGTTCCGTGCAAGATTGATACCATAAAGTTTGTTATATTTTCTTTATGACCACAAGTATACGTGAACAGCTGCATCGAATTGCTCTCAAAGCTCCCAAGACAAGCGGTGTTTATCTTTGGCGCGATAAAACCGGCATTGTTATTTATGTAGGCAAAGCGAAATCTCTTAAAAACAGACTGAGTTCTTATTTTACTTCCGGACGCGACATAAAAACCCGTATTTTGGTTTCGCGGGCGGCAGACCTTGAATATATTCAAACCGAAAATGAGTATGAAGCACTGCTCCTTGAGAATACGCTGATTAAAAAACACAGCCCGAAATACAATATCAGCTTAAAGGACGGAAAAACATATCCGGTTTTAAAATTGACAAACGAAGAATTCCCGCGAATATATCGAACAAGAAATATCCGCAATGATGGGGCAAAATACTTCGGCCCCTTTCCCAATATTTCTGCCGTCGATATGTTTTTGGAGCTTATAAAACGGAATTATAAATTACGGCAATGCAAACGCCTTCGGAAACGCCAAACGCCCTGCCTTTATTTTCATATCGGAAGATGTAAAGCTCCCTGCTGCGGAAAAATTTCAGCGGAAGACTATAATAAAGACATTGACGAAATTATTCTGCTTTTGGACGGCAGTTTAGAAACGGCAGTAACTAATTTAAAAGCAAAAATGAAAGAAGCCGCCGCCAATCTGGAATTTGAAACCGCAGCACGAATCCGTGACGGTATTCAAGCGGTGTATGCGCTGCGCGGGCAAAACATTGTACAGGATATGGATCCCGAATCCCGCGATTATATTGCGTGGGCATTCGAAGGGGCAATGGTAACATTTGCCGTACTGCGTATGAGAAACGGAAGACTTGTGGGAAGAGATATATACCGTTCTCACAGTTTAAAAAATGATGAAGAAATTCTTTCCGAATTTTTAGCGGCATATTATACCGGCAAACAGCAAGTACCTCCCCATATTTTTATCCCGCATAGCGGAGCCGGAAATGCTCTTGCAGAAAAATGGCTTAAAGAAGAACTATGTGCCGAAACTCAAATCACATTTATTCCGATTGAAGACGAATTACTGCCATTTGAAGAAAAAAACGAAGAGATTCACATTGCTGCTTCTCCGTCTGTAGCCTATACGGAAGATGAGCCTGTGCAGCCTGAAGTTTCTCCGTATGTGCAATACGAAGATGATGGAATTCCGGCAGTTGAAAAACGGCGGCATAAGGCGGCTTTAAAAATGGCACAATTCAATGCGAAAGAAGACGCAGCGCGCCGTCTGCGGGAACAAGGAGATTTTGCCGCCGTAGAAGACTTACAAAAATGCTTAAACCTGCCGAGTCTCCCTCACCGGATCGAAGGATATGACATCGCTCATCTGCATGGAACTTTCCCTGCTGCGGCTTTAATCTCATTTAAAGACGGCAATCCTGACAAAAAAAATTACAGATTATTCCGTTTAAAAACTACGGACGGTATTATTGATGATTATGCTTCAATGCGTGAAGCGATTGCACGCCGGTATACGCGCTTATTAAATGAGGGAGCAGAACTTCCCGACTTAATTTTGGTGGACGGCGGCATTGGTCAAGTAAATGCGGCATTTAAAATTATAACGGCATTAGGTTTGGATATTCCCATAATCGGGCTTGCGGAAAAAAATGAAGAAATTTATTTTCCGCATAATTCTTCGCCTATAATTTTACCTAGACGGAGCGATGCTTTAAGACTTTTACAAAGGATACGCGACGAAGCTCACCGCTTTTCAAATACATGGAACAATAAACTACGCAACAAGGCGGAGCTTCATCTTCAATTTGAAGCCCTGCCCCATATCGGTGCAAAAAAAGCCGCTTTGTTATTAAAAGAATTCGGAAGTTTTGACAACTTAAAACAGGCAACGGCAGAATCAGTTTCAGCTGCCGCTAAAATCTCAAAAAAACAAGCGGAAGAAATTTTACATATTTTTAAAACAATAAAATAAGCGGCTAGGACATATTGAGTTGTTCGAAAACCGTTTTTACGGTAAGCTCACAAGCATCATCTTTTTCAATCAAGACCGCTTCCTTTTGAGTGCGCAGTTTAAATTCCACCTTAGGCAGATTTTTTTCACCGATTACAATTCTTATCGGGATTCCGATTAAGTCCATATCTTTGAATTTAACACCCGTCCGCTCTTTTCTATCATCTAAAAGAACTTCAATACCTTTTTGTTTTAAGTCTGCATAAATAGCGTCGGCAACAATTTGCATTTCACCCTCATATTTTATCGGAACGATAGCAGCTTGAAACGGTGCCGTACTCATAGGCCAAATTATTCCGTTTTCATCATGGTGTTCTTCTATAATCGAAGCAAGCAGGCGGTCAAGTCCGATTCCGTAACAGCCCATTAGGGGATGCTGCTGTTTGCCGTTTTCGTCAAGGTATGTCATATTCATTGACACGGTGTATTTAGAACCCAGTTTAAAAATATGACCGAGTTCATTGCCTTTTTTTGTATAAAGCGGACTGCCGCAGCAAGCACACTTGTCCCCCGCTTTTACGGTACGCAAATCAAAAACATAAAGCGGAGTAAAATCCCTGCCCGGTTCAACATGGACTAAGTGTTTGTCTTTTTTTAAGGCTCCGGTTACCGCATTATGCATACGCATTACGCTTTCGTCTGCAATTATCGGAACGGATTGTAAGCCTACAGGTCCTGCAAAACCGGTAACAGTACCCGTTGCTTGCTCTACTTGGGCATCGCTTGCCAAAACAACCGCTGCGGCTTTAAGCGACGATTTCAATTTGGCTTCGTTTACCTCCAAGTCGCCCCGTATACAAACGGCAACAAGAGAAATTCCTGTTTTTTCTTTTTTGTTTTCATTTAAAAGTTCGCTGTTCTCAGTTGAATAAATAAGGGTCTTTATAAACGATGAACTTTCCGTTTTTAAAAAATCCGTAAGCTCATCGATTGTTTTTATATTCGGCGTGTCTATTTCTTTGACCGGTTCCGCAGCCTCAATGGTTGAGTTAAGCTGTATTTCCGTTTCGGGTTTGCAGGCTGCTTTTTCTTCATTTGCAGCATACCCGCAATTTGAGCAGAGTAACAGTGTATCGTCGCCTACATCCGACTCTACCATAAATTCCTGCGAGCCGCTTCCGCCCATAGTACCTGAGTCGGCTTTTACGCCGATAACCGAAAGACCGCATCGTTTAAAAATTTTAACGTATGCTTTTTCAAACTTGAGATAGGTTTCGTCCAAACTTTCTCCACTTGTATGAAAAGAGTAGGCATCTTTCATTGTGAATTCGCGTGTACGCATAAGACCGTATCTGGGGCGGATTTCATCGCGGTATTTTGTATTTATTTGATAGACTGAAATCGGATATTGCTTGTATGAGGAAAGTTCGTTTTTTAAAATTTCGGTAAAGGCTTCCTCTGCGGTCGGGCTGACAACAAGGTCTTGATTGAGTCTGTTTTTTATGCGCAAAAGTTCAGGGCCCATTGTGTCCCATCTTCCCGATTCTTGCCAAAATTCGCCGGGTATAAGCACTGAGGGCTTAAATTCCAAACAGCCGATAGCATTCATTTCTTCACGGATAATATTTTCAACTTTTCGAAAAGATTTCAAACCGAGAGGTAAGTACACAAAAAGCCCGTTTGCCAAACTGCGTATCATTCCGGCACGCAATAAAAGTTTATGGCTTTCGACAACCGCTTCGTTCGGAATTTCCCGTAATGTGGGCATATACATTTGCGACATTTTCATAATTTATTATTAGGCTCCTCATTTATTGATAAAATTTAAAGAAGTATTTTATATCGTTTTATGCAAAAAATCAAGAAGTTGAGAAAACATTTATTGAGAAAACATTGAAAAACCGCAATTATTCCCTATAGAGAAAAACCGTCATGCAAGACCGTAATTTTCCGTTTCCCAATTTTTTAGGGTTCGCTTCCTTGTATCAAAACTTGCACTGACTAAAATAATTTTTTTTCCGCATGCGGCATATTTGCCCGCATAGTTTTTTTCTTTTATTTGAGCTACCGCCTCTTCCGCAC
>CALINC010000023.1 GCA_938045195.1 uncultured Treponema sp. | reverse complement strand
CAAACTCGCCGGATAAACAGTGAGGCAGAATCCCTGCCGAACTGTTTATCACACCCCCTATAAAAACTTTTTTAAAAAATTATCAAATTTTTGAAAAAAGTTTTTTCAAGCAGTTTTGCTTTTGCAAAACTGCATATATTATACTAAAAAAAATACAATTTGTCATCTCAAATTTATGGATTGTCAAAATTATGGATAAAATTCCTATTGCATACATTCCGCATATATTTAAAGAATATTAGAGTAGATGCTTTTGTTTGCGGCTATAAAAAATGTTTAACTTTTTTGTAAAATACTTGTTTTTTTATAAAAAGTGTTATATACTATATATGTATGCAGCTATCCGACTGATGAATAATGTTTAAACCGTAGAAAATAGAAAGCTGCAATATTTTTATTTATGCTATACCAATTTATTTTCATAGGAGGTATTTTATGAAAAAAATGAATGTTGTTTTTTTGTTAAAAACCGCTTTTATTTTGGCGGTTTGTCTTTTTGTATTTGCCTGTAATCAAAACGGGTTGACGGACGGGAGAGAATTTACCGATGTAACTATTTCTATCGGCGGGCTTCAAGGTGAAAATCAGCATATCCGAGCTATCGGAGATAATGGTTTACCCGACTTAACCGCCGAAGATACCAAGATAACGATTACCGCTTCATATAACGGTACGACCAAAACCGAAAATAAAAAGGCTCTTACCTTAGAAAAAGTGCCGGTAGGTACTGAAATTGACATAAAAGTCGAAGTAAAAACCGCTTATGCCTTATGGGAAGGCGGAAAACGCCATAGAGTTACTAATGGAGAAAATGCGGTACCTATAAAACTTTCCAAGACCGCGAAAAGCGTTTCCAACTTTTTGATGTCATTTGAGAACCACAAAAAGGTTATAACATTAGGTGAAAAGAAAGTTTTTGACGATACCATACAATATCAACCCTATACGGCAAGGGACGGTTTAGGAAGACTCTATCTAATGTATCAGGAGTGGACGGCGGCGGTTGCGCCTGCTACAGTTATTACCCGTTTTACGGTTGAAGGCGAGCGGGATACGGCTTTTGAAGAAGCCGTTAAGAGTGTGCTGCCTGCCGGCATAGTAGGTATCAGAGCATTTGCCGTAGACTTTAAAACCGGGGATATATTTTGGCTTGAACATCAAAACCTTCACTGTGTAACAAAAAACGGTAACGCTTTTACTTGTTTAAAGTACGACATACAAGGGCCTCGTGACTTTTTTGCATTCGCGGCTATTGGCGGAAAATTGTTTTGTATAGAAAAAGCAGCAGGAAGTAACGCCGCTAAACTCAAGGCATACAGGGTATCTGCCGATTTTACCGCGAACACCTTAAATCTTGAACCTTTACCGGGTGAAGTAGAACCTGCGATAGCCATAAGTGGTCTTAGCGTATCTGGAGGGATCCATCGTTATACGCTTTTTGCGGATGATAAAGGCATTTACTGTTTACAGTCTTTACTTTCCTTCATGGATTGGGGGAAGCTATACTCCGTCGGAAAACTTCTTCATTACGAATATGACGGTTCAGCCTTTAGCCTAAAAAAAGAGGTCGGCTTAAATCCCAATGGTTTAACACACAATGCTTTGCCTTACCATGATACGTATTTTTCAAACCCGATAGCGTTTATAGGCTTTGATGCCGAAAACATCTATATCGCCGATGACGGTATTAATATCGCCGACAAGAACGAAAATTACCGTATTGTGGGCAATAAAAACAGAATTGCAGCCTATAGCCGCAATGAAGGCACGCTGTCTTTTGAGGACACTGCCGTATCTTGGTTTTCTGATTATCCTGAATACAAAGAACCTGAAACCCCCATTCTGTTATGGGAAAAGAATGAAGATGCCGGCGGTGTAGGTATGAAGTATTGGATCGGCACTAAAGGAGATGAGGAAAGCCCCGTGTACGATGGCAGCAGTTCCGAGGTGCCCGAGAATATTTTAGCTTATAGTTATCAAACGGCTGATAAACCGACTGATATTTTTTGCTATGACCAAGATGCTGCTTTGTATATAGCACGGTACCGGGATAGCAATTATGCCGTTGCACGCCATCCATTTGACAATGAAAACAAAAAGTGGACCAATACCAATTCGAGTGAAAAAATCGGCTTAAGCAACAGCATCACATGTATAGCCGTTGATATTTCATACGGGGAAAAGTATTTATATGCCGTAGACGATTTAGATATAACAAGATATCAGTGGACTACTAACTTTGCTGAAGCGGCTGAGGATAACGATTTTGATAAGATTGAGATTCCGAAACCGACAAATGTTAGTAGAGAAATCACAGCCCTTGCGGTAAATAAGGACGGCATATTCGTTGCCGTAAAAGATACACTACCCAAACCATCACCGGGGGTGGAGGATGGATACACATTAAAGGTATTAAAATACGGTAAAGATAAAACTCCTCAAGGAGAATGTACCGTTGTTCCCGAAACAGAAGCGGAGACGTGGGAGCAGATTGGGAATGAGAAGATTACCAACTCTTATGAAGAACGAATAGAGGCATTACAGGTAAAAGACGGCGAGCTGTATGCCATTACCGTCAAACAACACTACCATGTGCGCACCGATGGTGTTTCCAGCGACGACACCGAGAAGTATCGTAAGATGAGCGGATATCTGTACAAGATTCAAAATATCGGCACTGC
The DNA here is from genome assembly GCA_938045195.1 of uncultured Treponema sp. Taxonomy (GTDB): domain Bacteria; phylum Spirochaetota; class Spirochaetia; order Treponematales; family Treponemataceae; genus Treponema_B. Next base: position 4,861 of record CALINC010000023.1, on the reverse strand, counting down.
TCTTACCGGCAATGCTTCTCAAATCGCTAAGAAAGAAGCTGATGAGGCTTCTCATACAAGTTACGGTTTTTACCGTTTTAATGCAATTAAACCTAAAAAACTTGTAATAGCGTCAGATGCCGGTTGGAAATGGTGGGTAGACGGGGCTCAGAGCGGTGAAAACGCAAAGAAGAGAGTTGTTACATACGATTTGACAGGATCGGTATCGGAAGCTGCTAACGTTGAGGCAAAGGCTAAATTCAGTAAGCAGTTCTCAGTAGGTGCTGATCAGTGTGACTGGAACCCTTCGGAGTAAACCTATTAACAGGCGGGCAGGGGTAGATGTTTATAAACCTGCACAGGAGGCGGGGCGTACATCAGCTTAAACCGGATATCAGTCTTTCCGTTCCGGTATACGGTACGGAAAGACTGTTGCCCCGCTTTTTGGAAAGTGTAATCCGGCAAAATAATACTTCCGATAATAAAGATTTTTCTTTGGAAGTTATTCTTGTAAACGACGGCACGCCCGATAGAGCTGCCCTGCATAAAACGGTAAAGGCTTTTACAAAAAAATTTGCCGATGTTCATATCCCCCTGTATCTTGTAGAGCATTCCAAAAACTTAGGGCTTGTAGAAGCCCGCCGTAGTGCCGTCAATGCCGCAAAGGGCGAATTTATTATGTTTGCCGATTCCGATGATAGCCTTCCCCCTAATGCCGTTCGTACGCTGTATACGGCTGCCCGCCAGTCGGGGGCGGATATTGTGCATGGAGCAGCTCAAGTATGCGGTGCCGAAAACGAGCCTGAAAGCCGTATTGCGCATGCCGCTCAGAAAACCTCATATATTTACGACGGCAAATTAAAAAATAAAGATATTCTTTATAAATTTATTGTAGAAAATGCGTATTCCGGCTTTTTATGGGGCAAGCTCTTTAAAACCGATCTTGTCCGTTCCGCTTATGAGGCAATACCTTTTACGTATTGTACCATGGCTGAAGATTTGCTAGCTTTCTTTTTTATAGCAGTCAGTGCATACACGGACGAAAGTGTAAAACCGTACTTGTATTTGGGCATAAAGGACATCGTCTACAACTACCATATCAATACGGGCATTTCTTCACGGAAACAAATAACCAGCCTCGACTCCTGCAAAGGAATTTGTTCCGCAGCTTCGGTTTTTACCATAATTCTGTCCTACCTCGAAGAACACCCCATATCCGTACCTTCGGAACAGCCTGACATAATTGTACAAAGAATAAAAGAGATGAGCAGCGTATGTTATCACGCCAACCTGCGCCAGCTGGAAACCTGTGTTATACCTGAGCTGCAAAACCAAGCCCGTTCATTATTGAAAGAGTGGTGGGGAAGATAAATAGAGAAGCTACTCTTCCGCTTCGCCCATTTTGCCGATTATCTCAATATATTCATTTACATTTTCAGAATCGGTAAGAATAAGAAGCCTGTCGCCGGCACTTATTTTTGTTTTACCGACGGGAATCAATTCTTCCTCTCCTCTTGCCACACTTACAATCAAACAATCCGCAGGCCATTCAATTTGACTTACCAATTTACCGTCAAGAACGGACTTAGGTGAAACAAAAATTTCAAACATTTGCTTGCCCTCTTCTTTTGCATTGTTGCCGCGCTTTTTTTGTTCGGTTTTATCGGCGAGCAATTGTTTAAGAAGCACATCATCGTTTGCCGGAGAATGAATTAAATTAGCGGTTATATAAGCAGAAAAAACCGTCAAAATAATTCCTCCCAAATGGAAAAGATTACCGCTTGTTTCTGTAAGTAAAACGATAGCCGTAAGAGGTGCCTTAATTACAGTCGCAAAAAAAGCCGCCATCGCAAATATCATTAAATTTATTGAATAATCGGCTTCAATTACACTAAAACCTGTTAATAATTTTGAAAAAAGAATGCCCATCAAGGCTCCGCAGGACAAAAGAGGGACGAAAATTCCGCCGATAGCTCCGGAACCGGCAGAAAGCCCCGTAAAAATTATTTTTGCCGCCAGCAAAACAAGTAAAATTCTTATAGTAAAATTTTCTTCTGCAAGTGCTTCTATTAAGCGGTCGCCGCCGCTTGCGGTAAACGGCAAAAATATACAAACAAGTACCGAAAGCAAAAACGGAAAAAGGGGTCTGAATTTAAGCGGAATATTTAAGTTTGCGTAAATTTTTTGAGACGTATAAATGGATTTTTTAAAAATATGCCCTGCAACGGCTGTAAGCATTCCAAGTAAAATAAGCCAGCCGAAATATTTTAGAGGAAATAATTTTATTCCCGCAAAGTTAAATATAGCTCCCTGTTTAAAAAATATAGAAGAAATAAAGTCTCCTGCAACAGCACCCGCCATTACGCAGGTTAACAGGAGCGGACTCAGATATTGATGTAAGTCCTCGATTGCAAAAACTACTCCTGCAAAAGGAGCACCGAACGTTGCGGCAAGACCTGCCGCCGCCCCGCTTGTTACAAGGCACACATTTTCTATATGCGATTGCTTTCCGATTTTCTCAAATGCACTTCCGATATATGCCCCTATTTGCACGGACGGACCTTCACGTCCTACTGAAAGCCCCGTGCTTATGCTTAATACGCCGCCGATAAATTTAAGCGGTAATTCAGGCCAGGGCGAAAGCACAATTTTTTGCATAAAATTTCCTTTAATTTGGGAAACGCCGCTGCCTTTAATTGCCGGATATTTTTTTATAAGAAACCCCATACATAAGCCCGCTAAAGCTGTTATGGTAAGCCCCACAATAATCTTAATTATTAAAGCAGCAGTTCCCTCATAAAAATTAATTCTAAATGCGGAAATTATATCTATTGATTTTCTAAATAAGGTAATGGCAAGCCCTGTCAAACATCCTACGATTAAACTTTCACTTACTAAAACGAGGTGATTTCCGTACCATGCTTTTAATACGTTTTTCGTCGTGCTTTCATATTTTTTCATTTTGCCATTATAAAATTTAGAGGATAAACTGTCAATCGGATAATGCTGATATATCAATGCCTTACGAAAAACATCACAAGTAAGCTTGAGGTAAACCGGTGAGCAAAGCTCACCTCCTAAAAGCTGAGGTTTTTAAAGGTTCCCTATAATCAATGCGAGACTTTAGGAAAGCAGAACGGAAAGGCTTTTTAGAATATCTGAAAACAGGCACGCAAGAAATACCGCTTTATACCGATATGAGAAACCTGATGCTATTTTTAAAAGATCGTGATATACTTAAAATGAATAATATGTCATTGATACAACTTTGGAGAATGTACGATATATGGAATTTACTGAAAAACGGGAAGATTACGGATTAGGCTGGCTCTTGAAATATGAAAATGTTGCTTGGTTTGATGAAGATGCAGGACATCTCGCAATTTTGGACAGAAGAATTTATCCTTTAAAAAAAAGTTTTGTAATATGCAAAACGTACGGCGAGACGGTAAAAGCTATTTCCGATATGGTTACCCAAAGCGGAGGGCCTTTTGCGGCGGCGGCTATGGGAATGGCGTTGGCGGCTTTTCAATTTAAATTATCTGCAAAAAATGAATATATTGAACAAATGGAAAAAGCAGCATATAGTCTTTCGCATGCCCGTCCTACAACAAGTGCTGCCATGCAAAGCTGCACAGGAGAATCGCTTTCTATTTTTTATGACATGATTAACAAAGGAGCTTCCTCAGCAGAAATTATAACGGCATTAAAATTAAATGCAATTGAACAAAATAACCGCCGTTATAAAAAAAATACGGCTGCCGGAGCGGCTTTCGCAGATATGGTTCCGAACAATTCGTCCATATTGACGCAATGCTTCGGCGAAACAACTGTAGGAGGTTTTTTGCGCCGCTTTAATGAAACAGGAAAAACAATAGATATTTTTTGCGCCGAAACCCGTCCGTTTTTTCAAGGGGCAAGACTAACTGCAAGTTTGGCTTCGGATATGGGGTTTAAAACAACAGTTATTACCGATAATATGCCGGCTTTTTTGATGGCGAATAACATGATAGATTTTTGTGTTTCAGCTTCGGATATTATTACAATGGACGGCAGCGTAATAAATAAAATAGGAACACTTCAAATTGCAATTTGTGCAAAACACTTCGGTATACCATATTATGCAATAGGTTTTCCGGATGAGCGGTTTAAAACTGCAAATGATGTAAAAATCGAATATCGAAACCCCGAAGAAGTTTTATATGCAATGGGAGTACGCACGGCAATCACTTCTTCCGGACAGAATTGTAAAAATTTAAGCTCGAAAGAAGTGATTGGACTATATCCTGCTTTTGATATTACACCGCCGAAATTGTGCAGCGGAATTATTACAGGTTAGCTTTTCTTTCTTTTTTGAATCTTCTAAATTCAAAAAACAAATAAATCAAAGCACAAGTATTTAGCACCGTTAAAACCGTAGGTAATTTGCTTGCCCGTTTTGTTTTTCCGCGTACGGCAGTTTTCGGTTTTGTTTCGCCGTTGGAAGTATCTGCGGCATTGACAGCTTCAGAGATTTCTTCTTCCTCTTCATAGGTAGGCCAATAAGCGACATGACCTGCGCCGTCTTCTGCCATTGCACTAACTACTTCAATGTTCTTATCAAAATGATATAAGCCGTTTTCATCTACTTCGCCCTTTTGAATTTCTTCAAAACCGCCGTCGGAATAAAGAGTAACGATAGTACCCGGACTAAAACCGCCGCCGTCATATTCAACTTTAAAAACACCGGGTTCAATTAAGTCCAAAAACATTGCATGAGCGAAAACACATACACTGAAAACCAAACAAAACAACAAAATAAAAATATTCTTCTTCATTATGCCTCCCATAAAAACTTTTTGCAGGGATTTTTAAATCCCGAAAAAAGTTTTTTCAAGCAGTT
>CALINC010000022.1 GCA_938045195.1 uncultured Treponema sp. | reverse complement strand
CAAACTCGAAAGATAAACAGTGAGGCACTATTTGTGCCGAACTGTTTATCACATCTCCTTTATTTTTTGATAAAAAAAGCGGCTTGTTCCGTTTGCTAGGAAGGTTCCCACCATCCCCATAGAACAAGCCGCCGGAAAGCCGCAGCTAGAGCCCTTTAATGACCAGCATTGAAGACACAAGGCAATCCTATAGGAACTTACATCCTTGATTTCGATATGTCGAAACTTCAGAAATAATAGCATCGATGTCCATAACCATTTCCATCATGCTGACCTGTTCCTCGTAGACCTTGGGGTCTATCTGGCTCTTAATTTCCGGTTCTGCTACGTGATAGCACAAGAGTCCCAACGAGACTCCCGTCAACGGACCTGAATAAGTCGGGTCACCCACCGTAACGGTTTCGCAGGCTAAACCTGAAGATTCGGCTTCTGCACCGCCCAAGAGAACGATTACATTCTCAGGACCATACTTTTCAGCTAAATCTTTGACACGCTTTTGATTTTCCAAGTCCATTGCACCTGCGCTCGTTCAGACAAAGCATTCGGTTGCAGCGTATACAACCTCTGCTCCTGCCGACTCTGCACAGAGCTTTATAGCTTCCCCGGGAACGCCGTCGCGGTCACCTATGATGATGACCTTTTTGGTTTTTAACTCCATAGCATCCCTCCTAGGATATGTTTTGGAGCAGGGCACCCCGCTCCACGGTCCATTAAACCGTATCTTAAAAAGCCGTCAAGTAAAGCCTAATGCTGCCTCTCCGGCTTAATAAAGATTAAAATTAAATGTATTTTTTAACCATTTCTTCAATTTGCTCAATGGTTAAGTCGCTGCCGGTAACGCTGTCTTTTCTGACACCGTCAACATAAATGAGCATTGTAGGAAGGCCTAAAACTTGCTCTTTCATCGCAACTCGTCTTGCTCCGTCAATGTTGAAAGAGCAGAATTTTGCTTTTCCGGCATGCCGCTCTGCCATCGCGTGAACATCCGGCATTAACTGCTTACACGGAACGCAGCCCTCCGACCAAAAATCAACAAAAGTTACGCCCTTTGACTGATGTACTTCCGCTTCAAAATTCTCTTTGTTTAATTCAATCATTTTTAAACTCCTGTTATAAAAATATTCTTATTTTCCCATAGCCATTTTTGCTTTTATATCATCAATGTAGTGTCCCGCCCAAATACCGGCAAGAGCACCGTCGGCAGCAGCAGTAACAACTTGGCGCGACTCTTTTTGGATAACATCGCCGACACCGTAGATGCCGGGTACGTTTGTTTCCATCTTGCCGTTTGTAAGAATATAGCCGTTTTCATCGAGGTCAACTAAGCCCTGTATAAAAGCCGTTTGAGGATTATGTCCGATAAATACGAATACACCCTCAGTATCAAACTTGGAAGTTTCTCCTGTTTTTGTATCTTTAAGAATAACGCTGTCTACAAGACCGTCGCCGCAAACTTCTTCAACAACGGCATTCCATTTAAATGCCATTTTCGGGTTTGCAAAGGCTTTTTCCTGAATGGATTTTGCAGCACGTAACTCATCACGGCGGTGAATAATCGTTACTTTATCGGCAAACTTTGTCAAATACATAGCTTCTTCAACAGCAGAATCTCCGCCGCCGATAACGACAATTTCGCATTCTTCAAAGAAAGCACCGTCGCAGGTTGCACAATATGAAACACCCTTGCCCCAGTGCTCTTTTTCACCTTTACAGCCGAGTTCTCTAGCACTTGCACCGGTTGCAACAACAACCGCATAGCATTCATATTGCTTGCCGTCGCTGCCGTGTACGATTTTTACCGGTGAATTCGGAACAACTTCGATTTTTTCAGCTCTTGCTCTTTTGAATTCAACACCGAATTTTTCAGCATGTTTTTGGAATGCTTCAGTCAATTTCGGCCCTGAAGATTCAGGGAAACCTGGATAATTTTCGATTTCTTCCGTAATATAGCATTGACCGCCCTGATTAGGCTTTTCTTCAAGAACAACCGTTTTCAGTTTTGAACGGGCGGCATAGATACCGGCAGCCATTCCGCCCGGTCCGCCTCCGATAATAACCAAATCATATTTTTCCGACATAACGTCCTCCTAAAATATCTTTATCTAATATAACAACTTTTTTTATTTTAATCAACTCCCTGTAGAATATTGTTTTTATGCTAATAAATATCGGCAAAAATCTTTAAAAAATATTCCAGTTCAATCCGTATTCTATTTAAAAAATTTTGATGTAAAAGGTTTTCTTCCGAATAATCTGCAAAATGAAGATATAAATACGGTACCGAAATAAGAAGGTTTTTTAGATGGGTACTTTCTGCCATTACTTTATGTGTAAAAACGGCCTTAAGCATAAGCAATTTTTCTTTTTCAGTCTTTAAAAATTCCGAAATTAAAGCGAATGTTCCGCTTTCAAAGCACCGGCAAAAGGTATCGCTGTCTGAAATACCATTATAATTTTTACAAATAATGGTCTCTGCAAGGTTTTCATCTATCAAATTTGAATTGAGAAGAAGCCCTGTTTTTCCAATATCAAAAAAATTAGGATTATCTGCGAAAATATGTTTATAAAGTTCCGCATAACTTTTTAAATTCGGCGACGTAAAAATGCGTATTCCGTTTTTTCCTATTCCGGTTTCAATGTTACTGGCAAAAAGACTCTCGGCGCAATACAAATTATGCAATTTTGAACATTCGGAAAATGATGACATTACTTGGAAAGCTGCTTTTGAATGAGTAAATCCCCTGCCCCATGAAAAATCCAAACCGGTATGAAAAATCGGCGTTCCTTGCGCTGCTAGCAGTGAAGCAATTTTTAATGCGGAAAGCCCTACCGAACCCATAGGTTCAAGATGAAGCGGCAAGAGGTGTTTGTTTTCGAGAAAATCAAAAAAAGGATTGTCCGCATAATCGGTAAAAAAGAAAGAACAAAGACCTCCTGCCGCCTGTACGGCTTTCGGATTTGCCGTTAAGTCTGCAATTACCGGTATGCCGGAACCGGACAAACCTATAAAAGCTTTTTGTATCCAATATTGAGATTCTAAAATAATAATTGCGTCGGGTTTTATTTTAGGATATAAGCCGAAAGCTGCGGCATCAACGGCAATGACAAATAAATGTTTTCTATTTTTTTCTATAAATTTAAGGGAACAATCCAAAGACGGCCCCGCTGCTGCCACAAGAATGGGTTTTGTAATGCTGCCGCATTGTAATGAGGCAAAACGGTTTTTATGTTTTAATACGGCACAATAGTTTTTAAAAATATTTAAGGCATAATTTTTTCCGAATTGAATTAACGTTAATTTATTTATCCAATATCGGGAAATATACTCTTTGGTAAAATATTCAATGCCGGAATAAAAAGATTTGTTTAAGGCTGCTCCGGCAGAAAAATCGAGCCTGATAACCCGTCTAAATTTTTTCTCTTTTATTTTTTGTTCGAGTTGTTTTAAAAACAGTTTTACCGAATTTGTGCGTATATAAAAAAAGGAGGAATGGTTAAAGATTTCATTGCCGATGGAATTTAGCGAAAGCTCCATTAAATTTTCATCATATTCTATTGCTGCGGCAAAAGAAGAAGCCGGCATTTTTTTTAAAAGTTCGCTAAGCCCGTAACCCAGCAACGGCGACATACATAAAACCAGAGTTTCCGGCGGTATTGCAGTTTGTTCAATTAAATTTAGTACGGATTTTTGCGGAGAATACCGCGAATATAAGTATTTGTTTTTATAAAAAACGGAAAAACCCGAACTTGTAGCAATAAGTTCGGGTTTTTCATCTTTATTATTCATTAGTTAAAGAGTTTGTTAAAATTGTTCTCGAATTGAGGATTATCCAAAACATAGTCCATAAAGGTTTTATGTGCAACCGGCAGAGGATAATTTATGCCCTGCAACCCCATAATCATTGCAGCATGGTAATACGCAAACCAAGAACCTGCTTGAGTTTGATAACCGCTCTTTGTGCTGTCTAAAGTATATTGGTCTACTTCTTTTTCTTCATTGAGCGTTAAAACTATTGCTCCCGAACCGATAAGAATAGGTTCCGAAATTTCACCTGTTTTTAATGTAAAAGCCGTTTTAAAAAAGTTTTCGTTTTGAGCAAGCGATGCAAAAACAGCTTGGGATGGAAGAGGCTGCAGAAAGGCCGAATTACCGTAATTAAGCCCGAAAGAATTGGTAGTTTCTATGCTTAACTCTGTTTCTTTAAATTCTTCGGCAGCTTTTTCAAACCCGTCCGATTTTGCTTTTTCGGCAAAACGTTGTGCAGAGGCAATAAGATAATCTTCAATTGTTCCTCTTTCGGTTCGGTTCATATATGTTCTAATATTCTCAAGTAAAGTTTCGCTGGAAAAATCGGGTTTAACGGGTTCCGCATCGCAGCGTACAATTCCGAACATCCCGTTATTTACTTTAACTACTGAGCTTATTTCCTCCGGTTTTAATTCTATAATTTGTTTAAGATGTTCGTTATCGGGGAAATATTTGTTTATATCCGTTCGATAATCGGCTATCAATTTACCGGCTTCATCGGTTAATGTTTTTGATGTATTCAAAATAACAGCGTCATCAAATTTAACCTCTTCATTTTTTATTGATGCCAGCATTTTTTTCGCTTCTTCTTCCGTCGGATATGTCAAAAGCGAAAAGTTATATTTGGTAAATAAGTCAGCATGTTCTTCTCCGAATTTTTTAAGTTCCGAAGTAGGATACATTCCGAAATTAAATGAAACATATTTAAAACTGCGCTCTTTTTTTGCCATATCGACTACAAAAGCACTCTCTTTTGATGAATTTTTTAAACCGTATGACGTACCGTTCCCAAAAATATCTTCTATATATCTGTTCCCCGTCAGATATTTTTCTACCGATTTACGGTAAGCATTTCTTTGGGGTTCCGAAGTTTGTGAATATTTTAAGTCGGAATATGAGCCGTTTTCATCAAGATAATAATTTACAAGCTCTTTGTTTACTTTAAAAAGAGGAACGGTATATCCTGCATTTTTAACTTCTTCTTCTAACGCTGCCTGAATTACGCCTAATCTAAAACTTAAATATAAAAGCTGGTGCTCAAAATATTCGGCTGCTTGCCCGTCTTTCGGAATCATGTTTTGGCGGTCAGCATATTGCCTTAAGTAGCGGTATTGCTCCACAAACGGAGAGTCGGAACCGTTATCTATAGTGATGCCCTTCCACTTTCCTAATACGACAGCTTTTGCCCCCTGACGTCCGATAGTATCGCCCAATATCGGAGACACAACAAAGGCAACAACAGCAAGAATTAAAACTATAATTCCGCCTATTGAGGCGGCCAATCTTTTTGAATTCATCATAAAAACCTCTAAAACATAATTGAATAATGAGCGTGAAGCATAACACGTATCGGCTGCTTTGTCAAGATACCGTCAAAACGTATATTAACAAAGCGGATTTTTATTCGTGCGGAGGGTTTAATACCTTGTTGCTGCGCAACGTACGCTCTGCGTCGGGGTATTTTGATTTCTATGTTCAACTGTTATTGTTTCCGTGCAAGCATTTCTTTTATGTAATATCCGGTGTATGATTTTTGTACCGCTGCAACTTCTTCAGGCGTACCGCAGGCAATTATTTCGCCGCCGTTTGTTCCGCCCTCAGGACCTAAGTCGATAATTTTATCGGCTTGCAAAATTACATCAAGGTTATGTTCAATCATCACGACGGTGTTGCCCTGTTCGACAAGCCGATGAATAACCTGCATAAGCTGTTTAACGTCCGCAAAGTGTAAGCCCGTTGTCGGCTCGTCTAAAATGTAGAGCGTTTTTCCGGTAGAGCGTTTGGCAAGTTCGTTTGCAAGTTTTACCCGTTGGGCTTCACCGCCCGAAAGCGTCAATGCAGATTGCCCTAATTTTATATAGCCCAAGCCGACCGACAGCATCGTTTCAAGTTTGCGGGCAATATGCGGAATAGGAGCAAAAAAATCCGCTGCTTCTTCAATCGTCATATCCAAAACATCAGCGATGTTCTTTCCCTTGTAGCGGACTTCAAGCGTTTCTTTGTTAAACCGTTTTCCGCGGCAGACATCGCAGGTTATGTACACGTCGGGCAAAAAATTCATCTCGATAGTGAGTGTGCCGTCGCCTTGGCAATGTTCGCACCTGCCGCCCCGTACATTAAAAGAAAATCTGCCCGACTTGTAGCCGCGTGCTTTTGAATCGGGAAGGCTTGCAAACAAGTCGCGGATGCCGGTAAATACACCGACATAGGTCGCGGGATTTGAGCGGGGCGTTCTTCCTATGGGACTTTGGTCGATGTTAATTACTTTATCGATATATTCAAGCCCTTTGATTTTTTTGTATGCTCCTTCAGGCAAAGAACTTCTCATCAGTTTGTTTGAAACCGCAGGATACAGGACATCGGTTAAGAGCGTCGACTTTCCGGAACCGGAAACACCGGTAATACAGGTAAATGTGCCTAGCGGAATCGAAACGGAAATTTTTTTTAAGTTATGCTCCGCTACTTCGATAAGTTCAAGAGCATTGCCGTTTCCTTCCCGTCTTTTTTGCGGTATTTCCATTTTGAGTGTACCTGAAAGATATTGACCGGTTAAACTCGCTTTTACTTTTGCCACTTCTTCAGGCGTGCCTTGTGCGGTAATATTTCCGCCATGTACACCGGCTCCCGGTCCCAAATCGACAATGTAGTCTGCCGTGCGTAGGGTTTGCTCATCGTGTTCTACCACAACAAGCGTATTCCCCAAATCGCGTAAATACAAAAGCGTGTCGATAAGCCTCTGATTATCCCGCTGGTGAAGCCCGATAGACGGCTCGTCCAAAATATAAAGCACACCGATAAGGCTCGAACCGATTTGAGTCGCAAGCCGTATCCGCTGGGCTTCGCCGCCTGAAAGCGTAGAGGCTTTCCGCTCAAGCGTTAAATAATCTAAGCCGACATTTTTCATAAATTGCAGACGGGCTTTTATTTCTTTTAGAATTTGCTCGGCAATGTGAGCTTCCGTTTCGGTAAGTTTAAGGTTTTCAAAAAACCGAATTGAGCCGCCTACCGAAAGCGAAGTCAACTCGTGGATATTTTTCCCGCCGACGGTTACCGCAAGAGCTTCAGGTTTTAAGCGTTTTCCTCCGCAAGTCTTACACGGCTTAATCGACATAAACTTTTCATACGACTCTCTGACGGCAGCCGAATAGGCTTCGTTGTACCGCCGATTTATGTCAGCCATTATGCCTATCCATTCTCTATTGTAGGAATGTTCGCCGCCTGTGTGTTTTGAAGTATACGAGAAATGAATGTTAACGCCATCTGAACCTTCCCAAATAATGTTCAGTATTTTTTTAGGTAATTTACCGATAGGAGTATCAAGTGAAAAACCGAATTCTTCGGCAAGAGCTTCAAACCGTGCGCGGTTCCAATCGGAATCGGGATTATACGGAAGGAAAGCTCCTTCATTGAACGAAAGCGTTTTGTCGGGTGCGATTAAATCCGGGTCGAAGTGCTGCGTCATACCGAGTCCGGTGCAGTCGGGGCAGGCACCGAAAGGGTTATTAAAAGAAAAAAGTCTCGGCTGCAATTCAGGTATGGAAATTCCGCAGTCGGCACAGGCATTTTTTTGCGAGAAAAAAACTTCGCTCACTTTTGCATCGTCAGAATCTTCTTGCTTTGTTGCAAGGAGTGTTCCGCCCGAACTTTGTAAAGCGGTTTCTACCGATTCGGCAAGCCGCTTCCGCACATCGGCGGATAGTTTTATTCTGTCTACGATAATTTCGATAGTATGTTTTTTTTGTTTGTCTAATTTTACTCCGTCTTCTAAATTGACGGTAAGCCCGTCAATTCTTGCCCGCACAAAACCGGCAGCAATTGCATCGGTAATTATTTTTTGATGCTCACCTTTTTTTCCTTTTATAATGGGAGCTAAAATCTGAACGCGCGTACCCTCTTTCCAGCTCATAATGGTGTCGATAATTTGGTCTACCGTTTGCTCTTGAATTTCTTTGCCGCAAACAGGACAATGCGGATGACCGATACGGGCAAACAATAAGCGGTAATAGTCGTAAATTTCGGTAACCGTGCCGACAGTAGAGCGTGGATTGCGGTGCGTCGTTTTTTGTTCTATCGAAATTGCAGGCGATAAGCCCTCAATGTAATCTACATCCGGTTTATCCATTCTGCCTAAAAATTGGCGGGCATACGCCGAAAGCGATTCCACATAACGGCGCTGCCCTTCCGCAAAAATCGTATCAAACGCAAGCGAACTTTTGCCCGAACCGGAAAGACCTGAAATAACAATCAGTTTATCACGCGGCAGTTCTACATCTATATTTTTTAAGTTGTGCTCTCTTGCACCCTTTACAATAAGTTTATTTAAGTGTTTATTTCTCGTTTCGTTTTGCATAAATTGTAATTATATAAGAAAACCGTATATTTGGGAAGAAGGTAATTTTGTTTAAAAATTTCTGCCTGCATACCTTGAAAAAGTCTCCTCTGTAGTTTATACTCTACATGCTGCGGTTAAATATGGTTGCATACATAGAAAATCGTACAAATACGGAAGAATATGATATTGTAACTATTTAAAATCAAGAATGTAAGGTTTAAGGGAAAATATGAAAAAGATTATTTTAACGGGCGACCGCCCTACAGGAAAACTTCACATAGGGCATTATGCCGGCTCTCTAAAAAATCGGGCTGCTTTGCAAAATTCCGGTGAATATGATGAAATTTATATAATGATTGCCGACGCGCAAGCAATTACCGACAATGCCGATAATCTTGATAAAATAAGAAAAAATTTAATTGAAGTTGCACTTGACTATCTTTCTTGCGGAATAGATCCCGAAAAATCGACTATTCTAGTGCAGACCCATATTCCGGAACTTTGCGAACTCTCCTTTTATTATATGAATCTTGTAAGCCTCGCACGGCTTGAGAGAAACCCTACCGTAAAAGCGGAAATTCAAATGCGTAATTTTCAAAATACACTGCCTGTGGGATTTTTAACGTATCCTATAAGCCAAGCCGCCGATATAACGGCTTTTAAGGCGACAACAATTCCTGTCGGAGAAGACCAGCTTCCTATGATAGAACAAACCCGTGAAATAGTCCGCAGTTTTAACTCGCTTTATGGAGAAACCTTAGTTGAACCTAAAGAACTTTTATCCGGTAATAAAGCGTGCAGCAGACTTCCGGGAACTGACGGAAAAGCCAAAATGAGTAAATCACTCGGCAATTGTATTTATATTTCAGACAGTTCCGAAGAAATAAAGAAGAAAGTTATGGGTATGTTTACCGACCCTAATCATCTTCGTATTGAGGATCCGGGACAAGTTGATGGCAATCCCGTTTTTACCTACCTTGACGCATTTGCCCGGAACGAACATTTTGCAGAATTTTGGAATGAATACACTTGCCTTGACGAAGTTAAAGCTCATTACAAAAAAGGCGGCTTGGGCGACGTTAAAATAAAAAAATTTTTAAATAACGTCCTTCAAGAAGAACTTTCTCCAATTAGAGCAAAACGGGAAGCTCTGCAAAATAATATTCCCTATGTTTATGAAATTCTAAAAACCGGCACTGAAAAGGCTGGAAAAAAAGCCGCAGAGACTTTAACACAAGTTCGGGATGCAATGGGAATAAATTATTTTAAAAATTTATTTTAAATTTGAATTTTATAAATCATTTTTATTGGTTGATAAGATTGACAAAAATCTTACAAAATGCTAGCTTTATCTTTTGTACAGGCTTTAATTAAAAAGAGGTTTATTATGAATAACATTGTTTTACATGAGGTAACAGGCAGATCATTATTAGACGAATTTGCCCGTCTGCCTTTTACATTATATAAAAACGATAGTTCGTGGGTACCGCCCATTATAAGCGAATATAAAAAATACGTTTGCGGCATAGGAAATTCTTTATGCGATGTAGGACCGCATGTTAAAATGATTGCTCAACGCGATGGTGAAACTATCGGAAGAATATTATTTGGTATAGACGAACAGCTTAATAATTATAAAAATTTAAAAGTCGGCTATATTTCTCAATTTGAATGTATTGAAGATTACGAAGCTGCAAAAATAATGCTTGATGCAGCAAAAGAATGGTTCTTGGAAAAAGGAATGGATAGAATAAAAGGTCCCTTATCTCTGCCCGGCGGTGAAGATAATCGGGGTTTTATAACCGATAATTTTGCAAACCGTACATATATTATGAATACATATAACAAACCATATTATAACGATTTTTTTGTTAAATACGGTTTTGAAAAATATTGGGATTGTTATGCGTATCATTCAAAGCTGGATAAAATAAATATAGAACGCTATATGCGTCTTGTTCCGCTTGTTTCAAAACGCTACGGGTTTCATATCGATAAAATAAATTTAAAAGACGGTATCGAGCGGGATGCTGGTGCCATTCATCAAATTCTTTTGAATTCGGAGCCTGAAGAATGGGAAGATTTTATGCCGATGACGCGCAAAGAAATTGATATGGTTGTAAAGCAGCTTATTCAATATGCCGATTCCGATTTAATATTTATTGCAAGAACAAATGATGGTAAACCTATAGGTTTTAATATTACATTGCCGGATTACAACGACGTTTTAAGACATCTTAACGGAAAATTATTTCCATTCGGTATTTTTAAATTTCTGTACTATAAAACTAAAATGAAACGCATAAGAACTTTCGTTTTATTTGTCGATCCTGAATATCACAACAAGGGTGTTTCAGCTGCGATTTATACAAGCCTTTATCACAATGCCTGCGCCAAAGGCTATATCGAGGGCGAAGGTTCCACAATCTGGGAGTATAATATTCCAATGATAACGGATATAGAAAAAACGGGTGCTGTTAGAGATATTGTCTATAGAATTTACCAATATCATTTAAAATAAAAGATTCGAAAAAGATGCAAAACATTGACACAAAACTAAATTAGTGTTATCATTCCACGTTTGGAGAATATAATGTTTCATGGGCTTTCGCAAAATGCAAATAAATTATTGATGGTCTTCGGGCAAGAAGAAGCTAAAAAGGTTAATGCCGATTTTTTTCAGCCTGAGCATGTACTGACGGCTTTATTAAAAAATAAGGTAGGGCGCGGTTATGAAATATTAAAAAGCCTCAATATTGATATTCTTAATTTGCAGGTAATGGCAGAACAAAATGTTATTATCCGTAAAGGCAATAAAATAATGGGCGAAATTCCCCCCTCAAGACGTATTAAAACTTTACTGGATACGGCGGCAATAGAATCTCGAACGATGCGGCATAATTATATCGGAACGGAACATATTTTGATAGCGTTATCCAGAGAAGAATGTTCAATTCTTTCAAAATTTTTTATCCGCTATAATATTTATCTCGACGACGTAAGAGCTGCCGCCCTTAAACTGAGTTCTCCTAATGAATGGCAGCAAAAAGGACAAACAAGGCATGAGCAAACGGAAAGCCAAAAACAAAGATCTACCGCACTAAGCGAGTACGGAAGAGATTTAACCGGTATCGTGCAAAACGGACTGCTTGACCCCGTCATCGGCCGTGAAAAAGAAATTAAACGAATGATTCAAATTCTTTCAAGGCGTACAAAAAATAATCCCGTTCTGATAGGTGAACCCGGAATAGGTAAAACTTCAATAGTTGAAGGTTTGGCATTTGCAATAATTAACGAAAATGTCCCTCACAATCTTTTAAACAAAAAAATTATTTCTTTAGATTTAGGTTCTATTATTGCAGGAACAAAATACCGCGGACAGTTTGAAGAAAGGTTAAAACAAATTATCACCGAAGTAAAAGATAATAAAAACATTATTTTATTTATAGATGAATTACACAATATTATCGGTACCGGCGGGACGCAAGGGGCTATGGATGCCGCAAACATATTAAAACCTGCTCTTGCCCGCGGTGAAATTCAGTGCATAGGGGCAACTACAATTGATGAGTATAGGCGGTATTTCCAACATGATGGAGCCTTGGAACGCCGCTTTCAAACAATCAATGTAAAAGAGCCGTCAATAGACGAAACATATAAAATTCTTTTAGGAATAAAATCAAAATATGAAGAACATCACAATGTAGTTTACAGTGAAGAAGCCTTACATAAAATAGTTGAATATTCCAAGCGGTATATCACGGAAAGATTTTTTCCCGATAAGGCGATAGATGTTTTAGATGAGCTTGGAGCTATGAAAAAAACTGCCGTCGATAAAAGACCGGCAGAACTTTTTGAAATTGAAAAAAAAATCAAACAGCTGTCAGAAGAAAAAAACGAATTGGTTGAATTACAAAATTATGAGCGGGCTGCCTTAATACGGGACGAAGTACTGGTTTTAAAAAATAATCTCGCAGAAATAAAAATGCGATGGACAAATCCATCCAAGCATCTTGTTCATAACATTGATGCCGACGATGTAGCTTCTGTTATTTCCATTATGACCGATATTCCAACTGAAAAATTATCGAGTAATGAAACAAAACGTATTTTACAAATTGAAGATGAATTAAAAAAGACCGTAATCGGACAAGATGAATCGGTTTCTTTAATAGCAAATGCGATAAGACGTTCGAGGGCAAACATTTCTTCGCCTGACAGACCTATAGGCTCGTTCTTGTTTTTAGGACCGACCGGCGTGGGTAAAACCCTGCTTGCAAAAACCCTCGCAGAATTTTTATTCGGAACAAAAGATGCTTTAATCAGAATTGATATGAGCGACTATATGGAAAAACATAATGCTGCAAAACTGATAGGAGCACCTCCGGGCTATGTCGGTTTTGAAAACGGAGGACTTTTAACGGAAAAGGTGAGGCGTAATCCTTATTCGGTTGTCCTTTTAGACGAAGTCGAAAAGGCTCACCCTGATGTATTTAATATTCTTTTGCAAATTCTTGAGGAAGGAGAATTGAGGGACAGCCGAGGAAAAGTTGTCAATTTTAAAAATACTATTATAATAATGACAAGCAATGCCGGCTCTAAATCAATAATAAAAGAGCAACAGGTTGGTTTTAATCTTACGGGTTCGGGCGTTATGGCATATTCTGAAATAAAGGCGAATGCCGTAAATGAAATAAAAAACTTTTTTTCTCCGGAATTTATAAACCGCATTGATGATATTCTGGTTTTTAAACCGCTTGACAAAGAAAGCATAAGGCGCATTTTTAAACTCGAAATAGAAAAAATTGCCGAACGGTTAATCAAACGGAATTTGTTTATAGAGATTTCGGAAGAAGCGGAAAAATATTTTATACGGAACGGCTATGATCCCGCTTATGGGGCAAGACCGATGCGGCATCTTTTACAAACAAAAATCGAAGACGTATTGGCACTAAAAATAATAGCAGAAGAATTTACCGGCGGTTCAACAGCTTTTATTGATTGCTGCAGCGGAGAAATTGATATATGGATACACAAAAGCAATAATTCTGAAAATATCGAAACAGCTGAGCAGTTCCCCTTATTAACCGGTCATAACAGTACTGCAGATGTTAAAACGGAGCAGCTTAAAATTTAAATTACCGTATTATCGTGTATAACGGTGTCCTTTACAATTACATAAATACCGTCAACAACGTGATAGTTGCCGTAATCACCGTCAGGCGGAATAGAACCGTGACCGATTGAAACATTGTTCCCAATCCGCACATTTTTATCGATAATTGCAGAGCGTATTCTGCAATTATTTCCAATACCGAGATGCGGTCTGCCTTGTTTTATATCTTCTTCTTTTTCTTCACAGCTTTGGTAATAGTCGGCACCCATACAAATTGTATCTTCTAAAAAACTTCCGCTTTCTATAATTGAGCGAACCCCTATAACGGAGTGATGTATTACGGCATTGGTTATTACACAGCCGTCGCTGCACGTTGCTCTATTTAGCTGCGCATAATTGATTTTAGAAGTCGGCAAATTTCTATTGTGCGTATAAATAGGGCTTTCTGCATCATAAAAATCAAACTTAGGTTCTATTTCGGTTAAGTCTAAAGTTGCTTCGTAGAATGAGCGGATTGTTCCGATATCCGTCCAATAACCGTTATGCGGAAATGCCGAAACCTTGTATTTGCTAAGCGAGTCAGGAATTATTTCTTTACCAAAATCGGTATAATTCCCTTTTAAACATTCTTCCATAACTTTTGCATTAAAAATATAAATTCCCATAGAAGCCAGATATTCGTTTTGAGGGTTTTTTACTATAATTGAAGAATTTGCAGGAATTTTCCAATCGCTTATATTTTTTTCGGTACCGGGCTTTTCCATAAATTCGGTTATTTGAGAATCTTTGTTTATTTTCATTATACCGAAACCGGAAGCGTCAAAACGATTGACGGGCGTACAGGCAACGGTAATGTCCGAATTCGATTCTTCATGAAACTTTAAAAAATTTTTCAAGTCCATTCTATAGAGCTGATCGCCTGCAAGAATAAGATAGTGGGTAGGTTTATCGTGTCTAAAATGATGAAGATTTTTTCTTACAGCGTCGGCAGTTCCGCCGTACCAACCCGTATTATCAAAGGTCTGTTCCGCTGCTAGAATTTCGACAAAACCGTTTGAAAAGCTGTCAAACGCATACGCCTTTGCAATATGCAGGTGCAAAGAAGCCGAATTAAACTGGGTTACAATGTAAATATTTCTAAAACCGGAATTGATGCAGTTTGAAAGCGGAATATCAATAATACGGTGTTTACCGCCAAACGGAACTGCCGGTTTTGAGCGGTGCATGGTAAGTGGAAAAAGCCTTGTCCCTTTTCCGCCGCCTAAAATAATAGATAAAACTTTTGCCATAAAACTCCCCCAAATTATTTATTCATGCGGAGACTTTAATACCCCGGCATTCTTCGCCGTAACAAAGGGTATTAAAGCCGACTGCAACACCTTATGAGAACATACAATGCGAAACATTGAGCATTGTACCCCGACGCTCTGCGTTGGGGTTGTTCATTTCTTATCATTCTTATTATATAACGGTTTTAAGAATTTTACCAGAGGAAATCTTTGTTTTTTTAAATTTATTTTAAGCGGTATATATTGAATAAAAAACGGAAAATTTTTTAGATAATCTGAATCAAACTATTTTTCAATATATTTTTAAAGATGATATATCAAAGCAATATATATCTTTTCTAAACTTGGAATCACCTTTCCAAGAAAAATTCCGCATCTCGTGATAAATGCGATCTTGTTTCCGCTTCATTTCACCGCTGTATGCTGCATCTTCTGCATCAATAGCTTTAAAATTATCAAAATCAAAAAAGTAAATTCGTGCAGCTTCGTTTAAGAATTCATTAAATTTTGTATCATCTTCCATCTCGTCTAAAAACATTTCATCTTGAATTTCATATCGGCTTTTTGTTTTTGTTTCCTTATCGCTTGAAATTGTTTCATAAAAAAATTTACCCTGTCTTTTTCCGCATCGGTAAAATTACGCAATGTATCATAACCATTTATTTCTGCAAAAATATTGCGGTACAGTTCCGTGTTTGATCGGATTATTTCAGTCACCGTTTTTTCAAGTTCTTTGCCGAGATAGGTATTACCGACTGTAATACTTTCAGCAATAAGCTTAAAGCTATCTGCCGTATCCTGCATCATACTTGAAGCAGTGTGTTTACTGCTTTGTAGCATTTGTCCGCATTGTTTAATAAATGTTTTTAGAGCTTCTTGATCAGAAATTATACTTAAAAAAGCTTCATTTTGCTGACCATTAAAAAGTTTTCCGCGTACATCTGCGGTTTCAGCTTTTTTATACACTTGAGCAGCTTTTTCAAGTTCTTCACCCAACAATTCAATATAATCATCACCGTGTAAAATAACTTCTTCTAAATTTTCTTTTACTTCTTGACGGGTTTCCGCATTGCTAACTTCTTAATAGAATTCCTTTTCAGTTATTTTATTTTTTTCGTAATCTTCAACAGATGGATATTTGCCTGTTGTGTTTTTCTTTGATTGCCTTAATCTTTCTTCTTCGTTTATGGTATCTTCCGCCTGTTTTAAGGTACTGTTATCTTTTCCTAAAAGCTCATCATATACTTTGCGTATATCATCATTTATTCCTATTATCTCTTTTAAGTTTTTATAAATACGGCTTAAAAATTCTGCTGCCTTTTGGAATACGGTTTTTAATATCTTTGTAGAGGCTACACCTTCCTTTAAGTATTGTTCAAAACCTTCTTATAAATTCATCAACCGCAGATTTTATCAAGCCTGTCGGCTTGTTCTGTAAGGAAACGGTTTATCTTATCCGCTAAA